>CAZVFG010000007.1:0-25244 GCA_964626125.1 uncultured Methanoregula sp. | reverse complement strand
CATGGACCGAGCACCGGGAGATCAACATGGTAATGCTTGCAACGAGCCTCGCGCCGGAAGGATTCCTCTCGATCTGAACCGATATGATCAACGCAGGACGACGGAATGATAATTACGGATCGACTGATTGTGCGATTGGGCAGGCAGGATCTCAGGTAAATATTTTTTTGAGATTACCTTGGCTCTCTATTAAAAAGCCGGTATCGTTAACCATTGTATTTTTAAATTTTTGCCGGATCAGATGCCTGCCGATGTGCATTCCGTTCCTGCAGTACCGGAATTGTGGTATTTCCTGCAGGTATCCAGATTGAGGATCTGACGACTGCCCCACACTCTCATTGCCCATGAACAGCCATCGTCCCCTCACGGGCCCATCACCAGCTGGACTGCTGTCGGGTATTTATGCATAATCGCGTACGCGATCGCCCGCGATACCCACCACCGACCCTCCTGCATCGTCCGCAGCTCACTGATCTCCCCCAGGAGCTTGAGGGCTTCAAACGCTGTCTGGTCAGTGCACGAGCAGCTGTCCGGCACATCGGGTGATAAAAAGAACAGGATCGGGAGCTTCAGCCGGGCATGGAGCTCACGGGGGAGTTTTGTGCCAAGGGTAGTGATGACTTCTTTTTGAAAATAATACGGTTCCCCTTTCTTTGTGGTCGCACGCGGAGCCTCCTCGCCAAGCAGCACGGACAGGAATTTCCGGTCCTGTACGATCCCTTCATTCATCTTCCCGATCTCCATGCTCATCCAGCGGGTGAGGACGGATTCGTCGG
The DNA here is from genome assembly GCA_964626125.1 of uncultured Methanoregula sp. Classification (GTDB taxonomy): domain Archaea; phylum Halobacteriota; class Methanomicrobia; order Methanomicrobiales; family Methanospirillaceae; genus MVRE01. The sequence continues at coordinate 24,468 of CAZVFG010000007.1, read as the reverse complement.
TGATCCTTGGCGGATGTGTCATCGTGATCGCCTGATGGCCTGTAATTTTTTTATCGTGTTTTTTGGAAAAAGAACTCCCTTTCTGCAGGTTCAGGAATCAATCCCTCTTATACCTTCACTTCAGTTCTGTTTCACCATTCTGTTTTCGCTAACGGGCCGGCACAGCACTGGTCTGGCGTGTATGGGCCGGCAGTGAAAGGCAAGGACGCCCGGAGTTCTGATCGGTGCGGAGCGGGCAGGTGTGGATGATCCATATCACGTGGCGCTGTCCTGTTCGATCACAGCAGAGAGGCTGGCCTTTGCAGGGGTCTGGATCAGGGTGTACAATGCGCTGACGGATGCGGTGGCGCCCGATGCCCTCTCCATCGTGAGCATGATGACACTGATGGCATCGTGGATGGTGCCGTTGTTCCAGTGCTCCCTGATGCAGGCGCGGGCAACCTGTTGTGTGACCTCGTTTCCCAGCACCACAAAGTTGCCTGCCTTCCCCGAACCACTCATTCGGATTTCTGAACCCGTGATCTCCGCGAGGGCATACTCCCCAACGGTTGCATACAGCCTCCGCTTTTTCACCACGCCTCCCTCGCTCTCGCTCACCTCGCCGACAAGGATGCCGTCCCGTGCTGTCACTTTCCGTTTATCGTCCCGGATGGACAGGAAGATCCCAAGATCGTCTGCCCTTTTTTTCAGGTCTGCGTCGGTGATGATCCGGCCGCTGTAGAGCTCATTCTCAAGGGTCTGCGTCGAAATTTTATCCCCCCGGGTGATGATCTCCCGCAGATCACCGGCCATGGCCGCGCCCTGTGCCCCGATAAACGCAATCACCAGACTCATGGGAATGCACGTTCCCGAAATCCGTGCGGATATCCGCGGGCAGGTGGTGGTCTGCCCGCATCCATCAGAATTCCTGCAGGAGAATTGTTCGCTGCCATATCCAGAATAGGTTTGTGCAACGGACACTTACGCCACTTTTCCCCGGCATCCCGTCTTCTGGCGTTTCCTCCCTGTTCGCCCCCGGTGCCAGTACGGTTCAGAGCCGGAAGGAAACGCCCGTTTTAAAAAGCGGTTACTTATTTCAGAACCGTTCACTACTACTATGGTGATCTTGTGTCAAAACGGGCCGTTGACATGGTCTTTTCTGCATTGTATACCTTAACCGACCTCCGCATCCTGCTCCGAACGACCGCCCCGTCCCATTCCCTCAGCAACGAGCAGCGGGAGCAGGCAGAGCGCCTGCTTGAAAACCTCGGGCGGCAGATCGGCTCCCTGAAACAGGAGATGCTGAAATGAGGTGCGGTGCCGGCATCGATGCACGCCAGGTCGACGAGCTTGCGATCAACATCGACCCGATCCAGGCAGGCGGGAGGCTGACTGCCGATGCGATGAAGGCAGTGATCGCGTACGGTGATGGCTACTCGGTCTGCGACAACTGCCGCAAGCCAAACCGGCTCGATTATATTACAAAACCGCCCATCGCGGAATTTCACCGGGACCTCGCTTCGTGGCTGAACATGGATGCTGCACGTGTCGTGCCCGGGGCACGCCGTGGTTTCCAGGCGGTCGCCCACACGTACGTGAACAAGGGGGACCCGGTATTGGTAACGTCACTTTCTCACTATACGGAATTTCTCGCTGTTGAAGATGCCGGTGGCATCGCCCGCGAGATCCCGGCCGATGAGCACCATCGCATCACTGCCGATGCAACGGCAGCAAAGATCGAGGAGGTGAAGCGTGAATTTGGCAGGGGGCCCGTCCTTGCCTTCATCGATCATGTCGATTACCAGTACGGCAACATCAACGATCTCAAATCGATCGCAAACGTCGCGCACCAGTACGATATCCCGGTGCTCTGTAACGGCGCCTACACGGTCGGCATCATGCCCGTGGACGGGAAAGATCTTGGCGCCGATTTTGTTGTCGGTTCCGGGCATAAAAGCATGGCAGCCCCTGCACCGTCAGGCGTGCTTGCCGCGACCGCAGAACGTGCGGCAGAGGTCTTCCGGACCACAACCATCGAAGGCGATGTGACGAAGCGCAGGTTCGGGATCAAAGAGCCGGAGATGATGGGCTGTACGCTCATGGGCGTGACGCTCGTGGGCATGATGGCATCCTTTCCGCAGGTAAAAGAGCGGGTGAAGCATTTCGACCGCGAGCTCGCAAACAACCGGATTGTCATTCAGGCGCTCCGGTCCATCGATGGCACGACCGTGCTTTCGGAATACCCGCGGAAGCATACCCTGACACGGATCGACACGACCGCTTCGTTTGATACGGTTGCAAAGGCGCACAAAAAACGCGGGTTCTTCCTCTCGGCCGCACTGGCAGAAAAGGGGGTTGTCGGCATCATCCCCGGCGCCACCCGCGTGTGGAAATTCAATACCTACGGCATGACAACGGTGCAGGCGGAGTACCTTGCGCAGGTCTTTGTTGGCATCGCGGTTGAACACGGGCTGAAAATATCCTGAAAAATCCGGTCACACCCTGTCTCTTTTAATTTTTTTTCAGGCGCATGTGTAATGATTTAATGAGCAGGGAGAACGATAGGATTCGGTTATATCCTATATCACTATGTCTCCTTCATACGCCAGTCCGGGGCAGCACGATGTTTGAAAAGTACGACCTTTCCAAAAAGACCGACGACAAAACCTTTGAAAAATCCATAGAACCTCTCCAACGGCAGCTTGGCGTCCTGCAGCGCTCGCTGCGTGACCATAAAATCCCGGCCGTCATCGTTGTTGAGGGCTGGAACGCCTCGGGGATCACACGCGTCATCCACGAACTTATCCAGTTCCTCGACCCACGCGGTTTCTCCATGCACTCGATTGGGTCTCCGACCGATGAGGAACGGGCACGCCCGCTCCTCTGGAGGTTCTGGGTAAAGACTCCCGCGAAGGGGCGTCTCGCGATCTTTGCCCGGAGCTGGTACAGCCGCTCCCTTGCCGAGTATATCGCGGGAATCGAATGGAAGAGATCGATCAAACATTCGATTTCGACCATCAACAGCTTCGAACGACAGCTCGCCGATGACGGTGCAATCATCCTCAAGTTCTTTCTCCATATCACAAAAGAGGAACAGAAAAAACGGCTTGATGAACGCGAGAACGACCCCCTCACCTCGTGGATGATCACCAGGGGGGACTGGGACTTCCACCGCCAGTATGACAGCTACCTCCCCATCATTGAACAGTTTATTGGCGAGACGGACAACACGTTTGCCCCGTGGACGATCGTGGAAGCGACCGATAAAAACCACACGATCCTGAAAGTCTATTCAACGGTGGTAAAAGCATTGGAAAAGCGGATTGCATATGCGGATTCGCATGGAAAAAATTTCAAAAAGAACGAGATCATCAAACCAAAGAAAAACGAGATGAGACGAGCCTCTGAAGCACCGGAGACCTATACGAGGGATGGGTACCAGAAGAAGCTGTTCGAATACGAGGACCGGATCCGGGATATTCACTACCTGCTGTACAAACGCAAACTCCCTCTGATCATTGTCTATGAAGGATGGGATGCAGCCGGAAAAGGCGGCAATATCATGCGCCTTGTACGGCACATGAACCCCCGCGGGTATGACGTGGTTCCCGTCGGGCGTCCCGACCAGACCGAACTCGACCACCACTACCTGTGGCGCTTTTACCAGCATTTCCCCAAAGCGGGGCATGTCACGATCTTTGACCGGAGCTGGTACGGCCGCGTACTCGTGGAACGTGTCGAAGGGTTCTGCGAAGAATACGAATGGAAACGGGCATACAACGAGTTCAACGAGATGGAACAGTCATACGTTGAGAGCGGGGGGGGCCTTGTCAAGTTCTGGCTTGAGATCAGCAAGGACGAGCAGCTCAGGCGGTTCAAACAGCGGCAGGACGACCCGCTCAAGCAGTGGAAGATCACCGAAGAGGACTGGAGGAACCGGGAGAAGTGGGATCATTACGATGAGGCGGTCGGCGAGATGCTCGCCCGTACCAGCACGTCATATGCCCCGTGGACTGTCATTGAGTCAGATGATAAATGGTTTGCCAGGTTGAAGACGCTCAGGACCGTGATTGACTACAGCGAGCGGATGTTCGTATAGGTTTCATGACGCCCTTTGGCGGATCAATCATCGCTGTCAGGCGGGGATTGATTGAAAAACGATATCTTCGCACCTTCGCCCTGCTGGTCAGGCTTTTTTGAATCTTCTTTGCTCCCTGAATACCTCACAGAGAGATTGAATGGGTCGAATAGTTTAATATTATCAACTATCTTATAAAACTCCTGAAAGGGATATAGTATATTAAAAATTAAATTAACCGATGTGGTCATTTCACAATGTGAATGAAAATCATGGACTCATGATTGTATGAACGATCTCGAAGATTGCATCAAAAAGGGGAATGAATTATTTGAAAGAAAGCAATTTTTTGAGTTTATCTCTTTTTGCAAAAAAATAACAGACAGAGATATTCCGGATCTGAAAAAGGCCGCAGTCTGGTACAAAATTTCAATGGCGTATTATTCATTAGGAAAATATTACAATTCGGTCAGTTCGGTCAATAAAGCTCTTTCCCTGAATCCAAATAACCCTGGGTATTGGATCCATAAAGGAGATGTATTACAATCAGAAAAATGTAGTCGCTTCGATGAAGCAATTGAATCGTATAAAACAGCGATCCGGTTACAACCAAAAAATCCCGGTCCCCTGATTAAACTGGGATCATTGTATGACAGCAGGAATAATCATCAGGCAGCGATTGAGTCATACAATAAAGCCCTTGAATTGAACCCGGACAACCCTGAAATCTGGTATCACAAGGGTTGTTCATTGAATTCCATCCTTTACAAAAAAGAGAAAGAAAGGAAAAAATTGAATTTAAACAACGATATCTCCCATGAAATTCATTTTCTGGATGAAATTCTCAATACGTTCAAAAAAGTTCAGGAGCTCGATCCAAAAAATTCAGATGCCCTGTATTCAATAGGCGTCCTCTATACCAAAATGATGAAGGATCTTGATGCACTGCAATATTTTGATGAAGCCCTGAAATATTATTCAAAAGAGAATGAGAAACCAACACAAATCTGGTACTCAAAAGCCGAGCTGCTGGATAAAGTCGGGAAAAATGACGAGGCATTGGAATTTTATGAAAAATATGAAGTGGAACTAAAAAAAGATCTTGAAGAATTTCATAAGAAACGGCGTTCTGGCTATCGCACATAATTCTTATTCCTGGACGGATGTGAGCACTTTTTGATCCCGGTCCGGTTGCCAATACGCACACCGGCTTTGCGGTACACGTCTCTTCTTTGCACCAAAAAATTCCGGTATTTTAAAAATGGTTGCCACGATTGCGGGATGATGGTCTTTTATGGGTTGGATCAGGCGATCCCCGGTGCAGCCCGGCATCCCGTGTGCACAGGATGGCAGGCCAGTATTCCCCACGTGCGACGATGCGTTTTGTGAGCCGGTATGCCGGGTCCTGCATCCCCCCGTTATTCCTGCAGCTCATGATAAAAATCACGATGTCAAAGCCCTGATCAAGGGCGGGATGCCATAGGTCCGGATAGAAAACTTTAACAAATCTGAATGTAAAAAAAAGTGAGGGATATGGATCAAAAAGAGAGAATCTTACTGACATGCGGGTTTCTCCTGCTCTTATTCCTGACCGTCATCCTTACCCTGTTTGGCGCGTTTACGATTGTTGTTGTCTACCATGATCCGGTCTATGTGGCCTGCTCGATCCTCGCAGCTCTGGGTATCACCATAATCGGGTATTTCCTCATCCTGCAGGTACATGTTGAACAGGCCGGCGGGACGGCATTTTGAAACGGCTGATGTTCCGGACCGGCTGGTGAATGGAACCCTGCCTTTATTCATCTGAAAAGTGGTAGATTTTTATTTTCATGAACGGGTAACATCAGCCGCATTCCCGCTGTTTTTGCATTCAGACGGGAAACCCGCGGTACAGCCCCGCCTCCCTCGCCATATCCACAGTATTTCGGTACTCCTCGCGTGTGATCGGCCGCCTCAGTGCCCGGTATGCTGGGTCCTTCTCCGCAACCTCCGCCGCGTGCCACATCGGCCGGTACTGCGCCATGACGTTCACGTAGGAATCTGTTGACAATTCAGACGCGATGAACTGCATGACCTCGCGGGTGCCCGCAAGATCACCCGGCAGCACGAGGTGCCGGATGATCATGCCCCTGACAGCGATCCCGTCCAGAACGAGAAGGTCACCTACCTGCCGGTGCATTTCGCGTAAGGCTGCCCGGTTGATGCCGACATAGTCCGGCGCATGGGAGAGTGAGGCGGCAATCGCGTTGCTGCCGTACTTGGCGTCCGGCATGTAGATGTCGACAATACCGTCGAGCATCTGCAGGGTCTTCACCGCGTCGTACCCGCCGGAGTTATACACGAGCGGGATGCAGAGCCCCCCTTCGGCAGCGATCATGAGTCCGTCGAGCAGCTGCGGGACAACGTGCGAGGGCGTAACGATGTTGATATTATGGCACCCCTGCCGCTGCAGCGAGAGCATCATCTTTGCCAGGTCCTCCGCACAGACTTCTTCCCCGTCCCTGCACTGGCTGATCTCATAGTTCTGGCAGAATTCGCAGGCAAGGTTACAGTGCGACATGAAGATCGTACCGGAACCACCGCGCCCGACCAGCTCCGGTTCCTCGCCGAAATGGGGGCCATAGCTGGAGACCTGCGCGAGGGCGCCCGTCCTGCAGAACCCTGTTTCACCGATGGTGCGATCCACATGGCACATCCGGGGGCATACGGTACAATCCTTGAGGAGAGCCGCAGCTCTGGATATGCGGTCTTTGAGGTCTCCGGTTCCCAGCAATTCAAGATACCGGGGGAGGGTTCTTTTTGCAGGTATCTGGATCACCCCACGAAACAACGGGAGAGATGGATGGATTGGCCGCCATCATGAAGGAGATGTCATGGTCTCTTTTCTTTCATAATAATACGCCCGTTCTTTGCAAGAACAATGACCGGTCCTTCAATGGCAGCACTGACAATACTCTGGAGATCAAGCTGCTGCTCGCACGCAAGGATCTCTTTTGGATCGGCTGCGGTCGTCGGCATCCTCGGGACCGCCCGGCACGCAAGGTCTTTTGGGTGCGCTTCAAATGTCCCGATGCTGCGGGCGATATCCACCGTTTCCCGCTTGTCGTACGTGATCAGGGGGCGAAGCACCGGAACATCTGCCGCCGGTCCAATCACTGCAATGTTGGAAAGTGTCTGGGAGGCAACCTGCCCCAGGTTTTCCCCGGTCACCAGTGCAAGCGCGTGCTGGCGCCGCACCAGCATACTTCCGGCCTGCATCATGAACCGCTTGCAGATGACGCAGCGGTTCCGCTCCGTTATTTCACTGCTCTTCATCGCATCGTAGAGCGGTTCGCTCCGGATCACGAGCATGGGCAGGGTAAAACCCCGGCACCAGAGCGAGAGCCTGCGGTGGTTCTCGATCGCGGCATCCTTCACATCCGGACCCGCCCAGCGCCCTGCATCCATGTGCAGGTGCGTTACCTCGCACCCCCTTTTCATCATGAGCCATGAAGCAACCGGCGAATCAATGCCCGATGAGAGCAGGACGCAGACCCGGCCCTGTGTCCCGAGTGGCAGCCCCCCGGGCGCATCGATCCGCCGGTCGTACACAAAACCGCCGAACTCCCGCGCCTCGACAAAGATCTCATAATCAGGACAGGAGAGATCAACGGTCACACCCGGCACATGATCCGCAACGGCTTTACCGACGACCTCGCCAATCTGCTGGCTGGTGTACCCCTCAACACCCTGCCGTTTTGCCCGGATCGCATACCTCATGCCGGGTTTCAGGTTTTCTTTCGCAGTTGTGATCGCTGCAGAACAGAGATCATCCATGGTCGTTGAAGTCCGGGTACAGATACTCACATCGACAACCCCGAACACTCTCGCAACAACTGCCGCGATGCGTTCGGGTTCCGCACCCTCGATCAGCATGCGCCCGCGGAAAAGGTCAAAACGGACAGCGAGCCCTTCTGCATCCAGCGCCTTTTTTATATTGCGCATCAGGAGGCCGATGAAATGGCGCTTGACCGGCTCGGTTTTTAAGAAAAGCTCGCCATACCGCACCATTACGCACTTCACGCGTCAGCACCCCGGGACATTCATCGTCACCACATCATTGACCGTTGTTTCACATAACACTTGGCTGTTCCTTGTGCAGGGCACAAGTACCTTTCCTGACGGGATTTCACACATTCGCAGGAGCCCGGGAGCGAAAATGCTTTAATCAAAACAGGGGAACATGTGTACTGAAATGGCAAAAAAAGGAAATAAACAGGCGACTGAGTCCGGACCGCTCAGGTTATTCTATATTTTTTATAACCAGGAACGATGGGATAACTGGTTAAAAACCCTCAAAGAATCCAGTTTTGAGGTCGATCCCAAAAATGAGGAGATGCCGGAAGGCTTCCGGGTGCTTGACAGTTTTTCCATCGATATCACCCTTGAAGTCCTCAAGATCATCAGGTTATACCAGAACAAACGGTTCTCAAAAGAAGAGTCAATCGAGAAGCTCGGGCAGGTGGAACTGATTGTGATGTCATCTGTTTCAGACGCAGATCTCCAGGACGTTATCGAGATCCTCCAGCTGCAGAAGCTCGTCCTCTTTGCGTCCTGCCGGAAATACCTTCTTTCCAAATTTGAAAAAGATATCAAGTCGCTCGTGAAAAAAGGCAAAGACCTCCTGGAAAAAGACATGGAACAGGCGCTTGATGTTGCTGCACATATCGGTGCGAGCGTGGTTGACGGTGCGGCATGCTGCGCGAAATATGTGAAAGACGATATCGAGCACCCGACTCTCTTTGATGAGTGGCTGATCGAATGTGAGCGGATGAGCGACGCGATGGCATCGCTCAAGAACTTTGACGAATCTGTCGGAGACGAGGATTGATCGCTGACCGGGCCCGGTTCCGCATCGCAAAACGTATTGAACGGCTTGCCGGCTACCGGCTGCCCGATCGCGCATTTAACGGGACGATGCTCGAAACACTTTCCTCGGGCATCAACTTTGACAGATTTGATTTTGCGGTACGGGAACAGCTTCTTGCATTTTTCAACGATTTTCTGCGCTGCAACTGCAAAACCTCGCCTCTCTGCGGTTGTCCGGAAAAGAAGTTTGCACAAAAGGTTCTGGAATTGCGGGAAAACGGGCTTGACCACCGTCAGATCTCTTCATTCCTGCTGGATGAGTACGGCATCGAGATATTCCCGGCGGACGTACTCTCGTTTCTGGAAGACTCCGTACATGTCCTTGAAGCGATCTCGGACATTTCCCGGCTGAAAGGACGACAGGAACTGGCAAAAAAGACCGATGACCACATCAGGCTGATCGAGCGGTAACCGGTATCTTATTATTTTCGTCCCTGGAACCGGTATCCCAAATCAGCCGCCTCCGGTCATGCCGGCACGGAATTTATTATCAGGGTGTGTGACAGATCATACGGTGATCATTGTCGGAATGAGTCATTTTGTTAACCGACAGGATCGATATCCGGTATCATCACCACGTGTGACAGGCGGAGCCCTGTGGTAACCAAGGAAAATTATGCGGCGATGATTGACTGATGGCATGGGAAAATGTTCCGGTAGTCCTGTTGCTGGTGTTATCCGGCGGTATGACATCTCTTTTCTCCCTGGTTTTCTGGAGGATCAGGGCATCGGCCGTTGGTTCAGTCCCGCTGGTCATCATCATGGCTGCAGCGGCAGTCTGGTCATGGAGTGCGGCCGTCGGGTACTGGAGCCACGATCCTTCCCTTATGATCCTGGCCATGATTGTTAAAAATGCCGCGATTGCCATCATTCCCGTGGCGTTCATACAGTTTTCCCTGCAGTATACCGAAAAGACACCGCGGTATGGAACAGTCAGCTGGGGGCTTCTTTTCATCATCCCGACCCTTATTGCGGTGCTGCTCATCGCAAATATCGTTAGTTCGGTTGTCATGTGGGGCACACCTCCCTTACCGGACCTGTCCTCACCGTATGGTTCTGCCGCGGGAGTCGTCTTCTGGATCTTCTTTGTCTACGGGTCATTCCTTATCCTGACCGGGGGTGCCATCATCCTTCAGCATTATAAATCCGCATCGGGGGTGTTCCGCGGGCAGCTCGCATGCATCCTGATCGCGACACTCCCTCCCCTGCTCACCTTTACCGGCTTTGTGTTCCGGATCAGCCCCTTTGGCTATCTCGACCTTACCCCGATCGTTTTTATCGTGTCCGTGGTCGCCCTTGCCACCGGTATTGAACGCTTTGCCCTGTTTGACCTGATACCGGTCGAGTGCGGCGCTGCCCTCCAGCAGATCCCGACCGGTATCATGCTGCTCGATCGGATAGGGAGGATTGTCGAAATCAACCAGTCTGCACACCATCTCCTCGTGACGGCAGGCCGGGATATCGTGGGTTTGTCCATAAAGGACGTCCTGCCACCCCATGAGATCCCGGACCCGGTGCACTTGGGGGGTAAAGGTGAGTACCGGCATACCCTCAAACGGGAAAGGGGGGGCATGGTCCAGTATATCGATCTTCATTGCATCGCTCTTACCACACCAACCGGGGATTGCACAGGGTATGTCATTCTCCTCCGTGAAATTACCGACCAGCACCTCACGGAGCAGTCGCTTGCCATGGCACGCAAGAAGATCAACCTGCTGACCGGCATCACCCGCCATGACATCCTCAATCAGCTTACCATCATGATGATGCACAATGAACTGCTCATGGATGCAATAAAGGACCCGGTATTTTCAAAATCATTACATGAACAGCAGAAGGCTGCAGCAACAATCCAGCGGCAGATCGCGTTTACAAAAGACTATGAGAAATTGGGGGAGAATCTGCCCCGGTGGCTGGATATTTTTGGCATTTTCTCAAAATACAAAGAGGAATTCGGGCACGATTACATTCTTTATCACATTCATGTTGAGGGGCTGGAAGTCTTTGCCGATCCGCTGATAGACCGGGTCTTTTCCAACCTGCTGGAAAATTCCCTTCGTTATGGCGAGAAGGTCACTTCCATCAGGCTGTACCATGAACTGCACCCGGACGGGCTGACCATCATTTACCAGGACAACGGCATTGGCATCGGCAACGAGGACAAGGAGAAGATCTTCTGGCGCGGTTCCGGTAAGCGGAGCGGCTTTGGGCTCTTTTTCTCCCGTGAGATCCTCAGCCTTACCGGGATCACCATCAGGGAAACCGGGGAAAAGGGGAGCGGGGCGCGGTTCGAGATCAATGTTCCGTGGGGCATGTTCCGGTTCCGCAGGGGAAACGGGTCGGATGCGGACAAAGAACAGAAATAGTCCGGTCCGGACCCGGGATCCTCATGGGTGGAGAAGTCATCAAAATTCCCGTCGGAGTCCGGTTCCGGAACACCCTCCTTTACCCCGAATTGGAGACCTGATTATAAAAAGTATTTATTTCAGCCGCTTGGGTTTTGCTAAGGATAGCCAGCCGATCGAAATTTTTAGTTTAACGGTCTGACGGATAAAATCCTGCACTCCCGCACACATACATTCCCCTCCGTTACGCTCCGCCTACAAACTCCCCCTGCTCTTCTCCTGGTTGATGTGATATGATGACACCCCCGGCTTGTCACTATGTTCCGGCGCCGGCAGCAGCCCCAACCCACTCGTCCCATGCCCTCCCGTGTGGCCTGTGAGCTTGGATGGTGATGACCATTTTATCAAAGGGACGAAATCTTTTTAGGGTGAAATCACAGCTCATGGACATGAGAAGTTTTGATTCAAGAGAGTTATCAGTTCAAATTAGGGGATTTTGAGTGTAGTGCTGTCAGCGACGGTCATTTCATCTATGCCCCACCACAGTTTCCTCCGCCTGCAACGTTTCTTTTTTCCAACGCCCCACAAGGATCCCTTCGACAGATGTTTCGCAAGTATCATTTCCCATTGGAAAATGGGGGGAAATGGATCAGCCACTACACGTGTTTGGTGATTGACACGGGAACACACCAGGTACTTGTTGACACCGGTGGGGGTACTCTCGGTCCCAACACTGGAAAACTATGTCAGAACTTACTGTCTGCAGGCATTGAACCGGAGGCTATTGATACCGTGGTTCTCACCCACGGACACCCAGACCATATTGGGGGAAATATCGATAAAGAGGGCAAATTAGCGTTTCCTCAAGCCCGTTTTTATATGATGAAAGCTGAGTGGGATTTCTGGAATTCCGACCTCACAGAGCTAAAAAAATCTGGATCTGCCTACCAACACCTCCACACTTTTTTCCAGAGATATGTGCCACCTATTCAGGATAAACTGGAACTCATCGACCACGAGCATGAGATTGTTCCTGATATTCGGGCTCTTGATGCCTCGGGTCATACTCCCGGCCATATGGCGCTGGCCATATCTTCGAAAAGAGAACAACTGATCTGTCTGTCTGATCTCTTTCTCCATCCCATCCATGTGGAACAGCCAGAATGGTGTGCGCTCACCGATGTTGATCCCCGCCACATCGTCAAAATAAGATATCGCTTTCTTAGACATGCTGGGAATGAAGAAGCATTGGTGCATGCCTTTCACTTTCCATTTCCGGGACTGGGACATATTATCTCGACAGAGAATCGGTGGGAATGGCGTCCAATGTAAAAAGAGAATAATGAGAGAAATTCTCCCTTGTATAGCCAAAAATTCAGACCTTATTTTCCCAATAAGTGAAATAACTATATCATATATTACGAATGCGGGGGGTGGGATTTGAACCCACGGACTCCTGCGAGACCGGATCTTAAGTCCGGCGCCTTTGGCCAGGCTTAGCTACCCCCGCGCTGTGATGAAAAAGGTCAGGCCTTTTTTGGAAAATCCCTGTGACCCAATGGGTCATGGGACACACTATAGTAATGGGCGTGCACCACAAAAAAGAATCGTCATCAGGAGATAGTTGAGCCGGGTTCCGGCCAGGGGGTCACCGGAAATCTTCAGTCAGCGGATTTTTTTCTGAGGATATCAACGATCCGTACACCCGCCTTTCCGTCGCCAAAGGGATTCTTCCACGTCCGCTTACGGGCAAGCATCTGCCGGGCGGCATTCACAATTTCATCCGGCTGGAAACCGGCGACAATATTTGACCCTGCATCCACCGTTTCGGGACGCTCGGTAGAATTGCGGATCGTAACGCAGGGCACGCGAAGGATGCACGTCTCCTCCTGCACGCCTCCCGAATCGGTGAGGGCGAGCCGGGCCTGCGACTCCAGCTGCAGGAACGCAAGAAAACCAAGCGGCGCGATGGTCTGGATCCCTCTGGTCTTTAACCCAAACGTGCGGATCATCTTTTCGGTGCGGGGATGGACAGGAAATATCACCGGCAACCCGTGGTCGTCGCTGATGCGGGAGAGCCCGTCAAGAATTCCTGCGAGCCTCCGCTTGTCGTCCACGTTCTCCTGCCGGTGGAGCGTGACGAGGAAATACCCGTCCTTTGAGAGTCCCATGGATTTGACCGTGTCAGTATTCTTTTGTGCAATCGCGAGGTTCTGGTGCACGGCATCGACAATGGTATTTCCGGTGACAAAGATCTTCTCGTCGCCTATTCCTTCGTTTTTGAGGTTCTGCCGCGCGATACCGGTCGGTGCAAACAGGTAATCGGAGAGGTGATCTGCCAGCACGCGGTTGATCTCTTCTGGCATCCTGCGGTCAAAACTGCGCAGTCCCGCTTCGACATGCCCGACCCGCACCGGAAGCCCCCCGTCCCTCACATAGCTTTTTGACGCGGCAAGGGCAGCGGCGAGCACCGTATTGGTATCGCCCTGCACCAGCACGGTATCCGGCTTTTCTTCATGCAGCACCTTTTCGGTGCCCGCAAGGATCGCGCCGGTCTGTACCGCATGGCTCCCGGATCCGACATCGAGGTTGAACGCGGGGGCAGGGAGCCTGAGCTCCTCGAAAAATACCCGGTCCATCTCGTAGGAATAGTGCTGGCCGGTATGGAGGAGGAAAAAGTCCTCGCCCCGCTTTTCGCATGCCCTGATGACCGGCGACATCTTGATGATCTCCGGCCGGGTGCCAAGGACGATTGCGTGCATGGAAATGCTCAGGTAATTAGTGTATGCTGAACCAATGCATAAAGAATCACGCTTTTTTGCCCCTCATTCCGGCACAGGTGAACAACCCTGATTGCTGACAATAATAAATCGCAGAGCTCTTGAAGGGGTTCATCCAATAATGATCCGTTTTCATGAGTCCGCTACAGATTGCAGGATGGGTCGAACTTGACGGGCGGCGCCTCACCGCAGAGGAGATGGAACGCATCGTCTTTGATGATCCTGCAACGATCGGCAGGTTCGGCGGTGAGTTTTTCCTTTCATGGAACGGGTGCCGTGCCCGGGATCATTTCGGTGTGATGAAAGGCGACTGCCCGAAGGGAACAATCACCTGCCATGGCACCGTGAAGGGCTCTATTACCCCTGCCCCTGCTGACATGCCTCTCGAGGAGGCAATCATCACGGCGGTGAGACTGCGCAGTGATGAGGGCGTGACCGCACTCTCGGGTGGTGTGGATTCGACCCTTGTCGCAAAACTTGCCGGGCGCGAATGTGTGGCAGTCGGAATTTCCGGTTCGCATGATCTCAGACAGGCGCGGCGTGCAGCCGACGCGATCGGGCTCTCGTGCACGTACGTGGAGATCACAGCGCAGGAGATTGAGATGGCGCTTCCTGCCGTTGTCGCCGTGATCCAAAAAAAGGATCCGCTCAATACGGGCATTGCGCTTACCCAGTACTTTATCGCACGGTGGGCGGGGGAGCACGGGCACCAACGCATCATCACCGGACAGGGCGCAGACGAGCTTTTCGGCGGCTACCAGCGCTATCTTGAAACCGCAAACCTTGCCGGTGACCTTGCCCGTGACATCGACGGGCTTGAAGATCAGGCGAACCGTGACCAGTCCGTCGCATCCCTCCATGGTGTGTACCTCTCCATGCCGTACCTCGACATCCGGGTGGTGCGCGCTGCGCTTGCGATCCCGGCCGGTGAGAAAGTCCGGAACGGGCAGCGGAAAGTGCCCCTGCGAAAGGTTGCAGAACGCCACATTCCCGCAGAACTCGCATGGTACGGGAAGAAAGCGATGCAGTACGGCAGCGGGATCTGGAAGGTGCTGCAGAAGCTAGCCCGTAAAAATGGTTATAAAACGTCCATGCAAAATTACATAGACCGGATCAGCCAGGTGGAACATGGTCACTGAACAAGATGTACAGCATATCGCAGCGCTCGCCGACATTGGCATCGATACCGGAGAACTGGACGCTTTTACCGCCCAGTTCAACGCAATACTGGAATATTTTGACGTGCTCGACCGTGTGCAGGGAGAGGGCGCAGCCAGAAGCGATCTCTCAAACGTGATGCGCGAGGACATCATCGAGCCCTCGCTGCCGCAGGAAGACGTGCTGAAGAATGCCCCGGCGCAGGAAGACGGATTTATCAGGGCGCCAAGGGTGATGCAGTGACACTGCACGAGATCAGGTTCGAACCCGATGACCGGTACAACGCGTTCCTTACCGTCTGCAACAAAGCACCCCACGGTGACGGGGAACTCGGCGGCATCGCCATTGCGGTAAAGGACAATATTTCCACAAAAGGGATCGAGACCACCTGCGCCTCAAAGATCCTGAAAGGCTATGTCCCACCCTACGATGCCCATGTCGTGGAACTCCTCCGGCAGTCGGGTGCAGCCATTGCCGGCAAAACCAACATGGACGAATTCGGCATGGGGACAACGACCGAGAACTCCGCATTCGGCCCGACTCTCAACCCTGCCGATACCAGCCGCGTGCCCGGCGGTTCATCCGGCGGCAGTGCTGCCGCCATTGCATCGGGCATGGTGCGGATGGCGCTCGGCACCGACACCGGTGGATCCATCCGCTGCCCGGCCGCGTTCTGCGGGATCGTCGGGCTGAAACCGACGTACGGCAGGGTCTCGCGCTTCGGGCTGATCGCGTACGCGAACTCGCTGGAACAGATCGGGCCGATGGCAAACAATGTTTCCGACGTTTCACTGCTCATGCAGGTGATTGCCGGGCACGACCGCAGGGACACCACGTCCTACAACAGGCCTTACCACCACACGCCCGCGGCTGATATCAGGGGCCGCAGGATCGGGATCCCGCGGGAATATTTTGGTGCGGGTGTTGACCCGAAGGTCGCTGAAACGGTAAACCGGGCCATCTTCCGGCTCGAAGAGCTCGGGGCAACCACCATCCCGTGCAGCATCCCGTCGATGGAATACGCGCTCGCCGCGTATTACGTCACCTGCACGAGCGAGGCGAGCTCCAACCTCGCCCGGTTTGACGGCGTGCGCTACGGCCCTGCCGCCAATACAAAAAAATCATGGCATGATGCATACCGGGACGTGCGAAGAGCCAACTTTGGCGCCGAAGTGCGGCGCCGGATCATGCTGGGCACGTTCGCGCTCTCCTCAGGGTACTATGGGAAGTACTATGCGAAGGCACAGGTCGCCCGCGAGAATGTCAGAAAGGATTTTGCCCGGATCTTTGCCGATGTGGACGTGATCGCCGGACCGACGATGCCCACGATCGCTTTTAAGCTTGGCGAAAAGAGCGATCCGCTCTCCATGTATCTCGCCGATATCCTGACCGTACCGGCCAACCTTGCCGGTATCCCCGCCATCTCGGTCCCCTGCGGGAAGGCAGACGGCATGCCTGTCGGGCTCCAGATCATGGGCAAACCCTTCGAGGACGAGCGCGTGGTCGATGTCGCATATGCGTACGAGCAGGCGGTGGCCTGAATGGGTGAAGCCGGGACACAGGTCATTGTCGGGCTTGAAGTACACTGCCAGCTTGACACCCAAAGCAAGCTCTTCTGTGGATGCTCCACCGATTACCGGAACGACGGGCCCAACACCCACGTCTGCCCGGTCTGCCTCGGGCTTCCCGGCTCGATGCCGGTGCTCAATAAAAAGGCAATCGAGTACGCGATGCGGGTGGCAAAGGCACTCACCTGTGCGGTCATCCACGAGTCCGAGTTCTCACGGAAGAACTACTTCTATCCCGACCTTGACAAGGCCTACCAGATCACCCAGTACGACAAACCGCTCGCACAGGGGGGCTACCTCGGAATTGAGGGGGATGAAGGCGGGGAGAAACGTGTGCGGATCACCCGGATCCATGTTGAGGAAGACCCCGGCAGGCTCGTGCACATGGGAAATGCCGAACGGGGACGGTACTCGCTGGTGGATTACAACCGCGCCGGCATCCCCCTCATCGAGATTGTCAGTGAGCCGGACATGCGCTCGCCCAGAGAGGCGAGAAAGTTTTTGAACAAACTCCGCGCAACGCTCGAGTACCTCGGGGTTTTCGATTCCGAAAAAGAGGGATCCCTGCGGGTCGATGCGAATATATCGATCGTGGGAAGCGAACGCGTGGAAGTTAAGAACATCACGTCATACAAGGGTGTGGAAAAAGCCCTTTCCTTTGAAATAACCCGGCAGAAAAACATCCTTCGCCGGGGGCAGAAGGTGGAGCGCGAGACACGGCACTTCCTTGAAGCGAGGGGGATCACCCAGTCAGCCCGGAGCAAGGAGCAGGAGCATGATTACCGGTATTTCCCCGAGCCGGACCTGCGCCCGCTCCACGTCCAGTCGTGGGTAGCCGGCATCGTCCTGCCCGAACTCCCCGATGCACGGAGGGAGCGGTTCATGGCGCAGTATGGCTGTTCGCCCAGCCATGCCCGTACCCTGACCGGGGAACTCCGGCTCGCAAACTTCTATGAAAAAGTCGTCGCTCCTGATCCCCGGCAGCTGGCACCCCCTGCCGCAACCTGGATCGCCGACACCCTGATCGGGGAGCTGAACTACCGGGGCATGAGCATTGACGCGGTGGATGCAGGAAACTTTACCGGCCTGGTCAGGCTCCTGGTAGAAGGCACCATCACCGACAAGAGCGGGGTGGAGGTGCTGCGGGTGATGCTCGACCAGCGGATGAACAAAGTGCCCTGCGAACCCCCGGCAGCGATTATTCAGCGGTTGGATCTAGGGAAGACCCCCTCTAATGATGCTGCCTTGTTACCAGTCATCAGTGAAGTAATAGCTGAGAATCCAAAAGCGGTCGAAGATTATCGGAACGGTGTCGATGCATCCGGAAATTTCCTTGTTGGACAAGCGATGAAAAAAACACGAGGGAAATCTGATCCACGTGTATTGAATCGTTTGTTTTTAAAAGCAGTCAGAAATAAGGAGGCATAACTGCCGTGCATGTCATTGTAGCGGAAAAGAACATCTCGGCACGCCGCATCGCCCAGATCCTTGCCGGGGGAAAAAAGGTCACCGAAAAGAAAGAAGGGGGTGTTGCAACCTACAGTTTCGGGGACACGGTGACAATCGGTCTGCGCGGGCACGTCGTTGAGGTGGACTTCGAGCCCGGCTACCAGAACTGGCGCAGCGAGCAGTTCACCCCACGAAGCCTGATCGATGCAAAGACCATCAGGGTGCCGACCGAAAAAAGGATCGTGTACCTCCTCCAGAAACTCGCAAAACAGGCAGACCGGATCACGATTGCCACCGATTTTGATACCGAGGGGGAACTGATCGGCAAGGAGGCTTTCGACCTGATCCGGGCCGCCAGCCTGAAGGTTCAGGTCGATCGCGCCCGGTTCTCCGCGATCACCCCGCAGGAGATCAGGAATGCGTTTGCCCATACGACCGGGCTCGATTTCGCACTCGCCGCTGCGGGGGAAGCCCGCCAGTCCGTCGACCTGATGTGGGGGGCTTCGCTCACGCGATTCATCTCGCTTGCCGCCCGCAGGGGCGGTCAGAACATCCTCTCGGTCGGAAGGGTGCAGACCCCGACACTCTCCATAATCGTGGACCGCGAGAAGGAAATCGAGTCATTCGTGCCGGAAAAATACTGGCAGCTCTCTCTTGAGACTGAAAAAGCGGGGCAGGCAGTCGAAGTCCGGCACACGAACGGGCGGTTCTTGGAAAAGGCAGCTGCACAGCAGGCGCACGACCGGACGAAAGCACCGCTCGTTGTCACCGGGGTGCATGCCGGGACCAAGCAGGACCGGGCGCCGTCCCCATTCGACACCACCGGCTTCATCGTTGCGGCGGCACGGCTCGGGTTCTCCGCGGCAAACGCGATGCGGATCGCAGAAGACCTGTACATGAACGGGTTCATTTCCTACCCCAGGACAGACAATACGGTCTATCCTCCATCGTTTGACATTACCGGAATCTTAAAAACACTGCAGAACTCGCCGTTTAAAAAAGACGTGGAATGGGTGATTTCGCACCGTCGCGATGTCCCGACCCGGGGAAAAAAGTCCTCAACAGATCACCCCCCCATTCATCCGACCGAATCTGCCAGCCGGGATGTGGTCGGAGATGACGCGTTCAGGATTTATGAGCTCGTGCTCCGCCGCTTCCTCGCGACGCTTGCTCCCGATGCACTGTGGAAGACCCAAAAAATATTGTTCGATGCCGGTGGCGAGGAATACACCGCAACCGGCGGGCAGCTCCTCGAACATGGCTGGCATGCCGTCTACCCGTTCTCCGAGGCAAAAGAGGCAATCCTGCCGCCATTTGTTACCGGGGAGAAGCTCCCGATCAATCACATCACGCTTGATGAGAAGGAGACCCAGCCCCCGGCCCGGTATACCCAGAGCAGGCTGATCCAGCGGATGGAGGAACTCGGCCTGGGCACGAAAAGCACGCGGCATGAAGTGATCGCCAAACTCGTCTCGCGCAAATACGTGGAGGGCAACCCGTTGCGCCCTACGCTGGTCGGGAGGGTGGTCACGGAATCGCTGGAGCAGCATGCGGATACGATCACGAGGCCCGGTATGACACAGACGCTTGAAGCGCACATGCAGCAGATCAAGGAGAGCCAGCGTACGCGGGAGGATGTGGTTAAGGAGTCCCGTGAGATGCTGCACAAAGCGTTTGACCAGCTCGAAGCACACGAGCGGGCGATTGGCGACGATATCCTCGGCAGGACCGCAGAAGAACTCAACCTCGGAACATGCCCGGTCTGCAGCATCGGCACGCTCGCGATCAGGCACATGCGGGGCTCCACCCAGTTCATCGGCTGCTCGCGGTATCCTGAGTGCACATTCAACATCGGCCTTCCGGTGACCCAGTGGGGCTGGGCAGTCCGTACCGATGACATATGTGAAAAGCACCGGCTCAATTTCGTGCGGCTGGTACGGAAGGGGGCCCGCCCGTGGGACATCGGCTGCCCCCTCTGCCACCACGTCAGCTCCAACCGTGAATCGTTATCTGAAATCCCTTCCCTGACCCCGCCGCTGCAATGCAGGCTGGAAGCCCTTCATATCTACACGGCGTCCGACCTTGCAAAGAGCCCGCATGAATGGCTGGCAACCGCACTGGATATTCCGACAGCCCATGCAGTGCAGCTGGTCCATGGTGCAGAAGCGGAAATGATCCTGTTAAAAAAACGTTCCGAATGCCGCAAGTTCCTGCGCAACCACCTGACACCAAGGAAGGGGCGGAGCTATGCCGCGATCCTGAAAGTGCTTAAAGAGGCAGGGATCTCCGATCTCGCCGGACTTGCACATGCGAATGCCGCTGTGCTTAAAAAAGCAGGCATCAGCGAACAGGAGGCTGCACAGGTGCTGGGAGAGGCACGGTCGGTGCATACGATGCAGACATTCAAGGAGATCGGGATCCCTGCTGCAAGCATCAGGAAGTACCATGCCGCGGGGATTTCATCACCGGATGATTTCTGCACCCTGCACCCGGTCATCCTTGCACAGCGATCCGGCATCAGCCCTGACACGGTATACCGGCATGTGGAGATGGTCTGCAGTTTCCTCAAATATCCTGTACCAAAAAAGATGACAAAACTCCAGCTTGAAAAGAGCAAAAAGGAACTCATGGCGATCCGGGGCATGACCGATGCGATGATCCTGCCGATGCTGCAGGCAGGTGTCGTGGATACCGGAACCCTGCTCGCCGCCGATGTGAAAACATTATCCGCGAGCAGTGGTATACCGCAAGAGAAAATATCCGATTTGCAGACATCTGCAAAGAGAATAAAAGAGAATGCCATCATCCGGATCTAATCGTTATAAAAAACCTGTTACGAATGGTGAACTATTGTTATCGTATTATGATCGGTATCCCTGAGTCCGGGAAATTGGTGGCCATTTTCTGACGGTACTTCCTGATGATGATGGCAATGATGGTAGACCATTGAGAGAGATCATGCCGGGGTTCGCGCCAGCTCGGATAACACCGGTTTATTGGTATGTGCAGCACATGTACTGTGATACTGATGAAATGGAAAGACTGGGTGCACGTGACCAAACTCGATCCGGACAAACAATTGCAGCAGGGCGACATCGATTCAATCGCCGCAAGCGGGACCGATGCACTGATGCTCTCCGGTACCCTGAACGTGACTCAAAAAAACCTTGTATCTCTCCAGAAGCAGGTAAAAGCGTATAACCTGCCGATTGTCATGGAACCGGCGAGCCCGGAAGCAGTACTGATGGAGGGGATCGATTATGTCTTTGTACCCAGCGTTGTGAATACCACGGATGTGCAGTGGATGGTTGGCAAGCACCGGCTGTGGGTCCAGCAACAGAAGCAACGGATTCCCTGGGAGCGGATTGTTCCCGAAGCGTATATCGTCCTCAATTCCTTGTCGTCTGTCGGAAAGGTGACAAAGGCAGACTGCAGCCTTTCGGCAGAAGCGGTCGCCGCGTTCACGACAATCTCTGACCACTTCTTCCATTTCCCGATTGTCTATATCGAGTACAGCGGGACCTACGGCGACCCGGATGTCGTGAAGGCGGCCTCGGACGCGATCGACAAGTCCATCCTCTATTATGGCGGCGGGATCAACTCTGCACAGAAAGCGGCACAGATGGCGAAGTACGCAGACACCATCGTCGTGGGCAACGCGGTCTACGACCAGGGCGCCGCCGTCCTGAAAGCGACCGTTGACGCGGTCCAGTAAAATTTGTATGCCTGATATTGACATTGTCCTTGTCTCCCCCCTCTACGAGGGCAATCTCGGTTTTGCTGCACGGGTGATGAAGAATTTCGGTTTTGCCCGGCTCGTGCTCACCGACCCCTGCCCGGTCGGTGATGAGGCGCGGGCCCGTGCCGCCCACGCCACGGACGTGCTGGACCATGCGGAGGTCTGCACGATTGAGGACATCTTTGCACGGAGCAACATCGTGGTCGCCACGACCGGGTCCGTGAGCAAATCGGTCTGCACCCCGATGCGGATGCCGTTTTTCACACCTAAGGAACTGCGGGAGCATATCAAAACCATTGACGGGCGCGTCTCGATCCTGTTCGGGAGGGAGAACTGGGGGCTCAGTAATGAGGAGGTGAAGCGCAGTGATATCATCTGCACCATCCCGACCACCGAAGAGTACCCGATCCTGAACCTCTCGCACGCAGTCGGTGTCATCTGTTACGAACTTTCCCATCTTCCACGCCCCGAGTACGCGCTCGCGTCGCCGTTCGAGATGGGGCACCTCTACCGCCACATCGACCGGTTCCTCGACGCGATCCGGCACCCGGCGTTCAAGCGTGAAAATACCATGATCATGATCCGCCGGATCCTCGGGCGGGCAAACCTCACGACACGGGAAGCGAGCACCCTGCACGGGCTGCTGCGCCGGAGTGAGTGGCATATCGATCCGGCGCTGCTTGAGCGGAAAAAAGATGAGCGCATCGTGGATGAGAGCACTAATGAGGAATGAACGCACACCGGATCCCGCATGATCCTCGTTGACTGGCAGATCCGGGACCGCATCGGGCGGGGCTACATCAAAATAGACCCGTATGATCCGAAGCTGGTGCAGCCCAACTCGCTCGACATCCGCCTTGGCAGCCATTTTGTGTGGTACAGGCCCGGTGATGGCGTCATTGACCCGTATAACCAGGAGACCGTTACATCTGAGGTCGAAGAGACCCATGCGGATACCTTTGTCCTGCAGCCCGGGCAGTTCGTGCTCGCTGAGACGCTGGAATGCATCGGGCTCCCCGATAACATCGTTGCCACGATCGAGGGGAAATCAAGCATCGCCCGGCTCGGCGTCACCCTCCACCAGACCGGCGGCTGGATCGATGCCGGGTTCCGGGGCACGATCACACTCGAGATGGCAAACGTGAACTCGCGCCCGGTGAAAGTCTATGCCGGGATGCCAGTCGGGCAGCTCGTCTTCTACACCTCCGAACGTGCGGAATTTCCCTATTTCAAAAAAGCCGATGCAAAGTATCTCGACCAGCGGCAGGCGACACTCTCGCGGTACCACGAGAACAGGAATAAGGAGACATTCGGTAGTACGAGGCAATAAGAGCAGAAAAAAACCGGCGGCGCGAGTCTTCTGATGCCGTGCCCCGGTAAGCACAGGCAGGTGAATGACCGGATGCTTTGCCTTTCTCACAGGGCACCTTGTTAAGCACTATATATACCGGAAAATCCCATTTTATACGCATGATTGTTGCAATCCGGAGTTGACCCCATGCGACTTCTTCTCATACATGCTGATTACATCGAATACGAGGCAAAAAAGAAGACTGCGATGGCTGAAGAGACCGCGGTGCTCGCAGACTCGCAGACGGAAGCGCTCATCGTGTTCTGCGCTGTGGAATCCGTTGATGAGGAGGATATCGTCGGTGTTATCGCGCAGGCAGTCGAGGAGATCAGCGCGACCGCCGACAAGGTAAACGCGGAAAATATCGTCATCTACCCGTATGCACACCTGAGCAGCGACCTTGCCTCCCCTGAAGTCGCCGTGGGAGCACTGCAATCGCTCAAGGAAGAGCTGGAGGCAGTCGGCTTTTTTGTGAAGCGTGCGCCCTTCGGCTGGTACAAGTCGTTCAAGCTCTCCTGCAAAGGCCACCCGCTCTCGGAACTCTCCAAAACGATTGTGCCGGGCGGCGAGGAAGGGGCACCCAAAAAGGCAAAGAGCGAGGTCACCCACGACTGGTTTGTCCTGACCCCGGACGGAAAGCAGCACGATTACCAGGAATTCCTCGATGACTCACCGTTTGGCTGCCTGGTAAAAAAGGAGCTCGGTATTGCCGTCCCCACCGGCGGGGAACCGGCGCACGTCAGCCTGATGCGGGGCAAGGAACTGGTGGACTACGAGCCGGCGAGCGACGTAGGCTGCCTGCGCTGGATGCCCAAAGGCAAGCTCATCCGTGACCTGCTTGCCGATTATGTGCTCCGGATGGTGCTCGGGTACGGCGGCACGCCGGTCGAGACCCCGGTGATGTACGACCTCGGCGACCGGGCGATCTACGAGCATGCCGAAAAGTTCGGCGAGCGGCAGTACCGGTTCAAGAGCAACAACCGTAACATGATGCTGCGCTTTGCCGCCTGCTTTGGCATGTTCTCGATCATGCGGGACATGCACATCTCCAAAAACACCCTCCCCATGAAGATGTACGAGCTCTCCACGTACTCGTTCCGGCACGAGCAGAAG
>CAZVFG010000006.1:27057-35879 GCA_964626125.1 uncultured Methanoregula sp. | reverse complement strand
GCGGGCGCTGGACGTTCATGGACAAGGACGGCAAGGAGACTCCGTGCTTGCTCATCGACGAGCAGTTCATTAGGGCGCGCCTGGTAGATTAGTAGGAGGCCCACATGGGCATCAGAGATAACCTACGCGAAATTGTCAGGAAGGCGGAAACGCTCCCGCCTACAAATATAGTGGCGGTTAATCCATTCCCCGAGGGGCACCCCGCGCGCGCTACCTACGATATGATCATCAACTCGATGGGGGCAAGCGCGGGCGGTGGCACCTCTGCCGAGCGTATGGCAGCTAGCATCATGCTCAAGTCCGCCGTGCAGGAATCCTCTACTGGCCTGATCGGGATCAATGACTATGGCTTCAAGGGCAAGCGGCAGTATATTGCTGACCGGCGCTACCTACTAGACCTCTACGTAATTGCCAACAACAACGCGGACGTGCGCACGGCGGTCACTCACCTGCGCAACGAGATCTTCCGGCGCGGCGTAGAGTGGGAGCCCGCGTTCGAGTGGAAATGTCCTGGTTGCGGGCGGCAGTTTTCTGACAGGGAAGCCAAGAAGCACAAAGGCGTATGCCCCGATCCGGCAACCGACGCGGACGGTAAGCCCCTGGTTCGGATAGATAATGAAGGTAAAAAGCACCCGCTGCAATACAGGCTAGAGCCGCCGGATGAAGAGCAACGCGCGCGGTTCGAGCAGTTCATGCGCCGGTGTAACCACTTTGGCCAGAGCTTCGAAACTGTCCTGCGTGAGTGTGAGGATGACATCAACGTCGTTGACGACGCCTTCATACTTATCAGCAAGGACTATTACGCGATCCCCCAGGAAGATGACACCTTCAAGCTCCGAAACGAGCCGCGTCAGATATTCCGGCTAGACCCCGTTCTGGTTGAGTATGACCTTGACCAGCGCGGTATCCCTGGCCAGCGCCACCACGTCTGCCTGATTCACCGTGACAACTTGCTAGAGGTTCCGGCGAGCGAGGGGTGGGAATACGAGTGGAAGGGGCAATGCCCTGAGTGCGGTCTCAAGACCTTCCCCGTCTGGTATAAATACAATGAGCAGTATTTGCAGGGCGGCTACGGTTCTGCGCAGAGCAAGGTGCTCTACCTAACGTCCGACGAGGTTGTGCACTGGAGCCGTTACACGCCGTCCGAGCTATACGGCTACCCACCGATCCTTAGCGTCTATGAGAAGGCGTTGACACTCATCGGGATGGATCGCTACCTCTACGACTACTTCTACGAGCGGCGCGTCCCCCAGGGAATCATCGCCACCGTCACCGACGACGTGCAGGGCCTTGAGAGCCGCAAGATGGAACTGACCGCGCGCATGCAGCAAGACCCCCACTACATCCCCTGGATCGCGGTCAACAGCAAGACTGGCCAAGGCAAGACCGAGTTTATCCGGTTCGCCTACAGCCTGGATGAGCTAAACTACCTGCCCGTGCGTGATGAGATCCGCGAGCGCATCGCCGGTCTCTACGGCGTCAGCCAGATCTGGATGAGCAGCGTGGCGGGCGTAGGCGGGCTCAACAGCGAAAGCCAGCAACTCGTGGTCATGAGCCGTGTGGTTGAGGGCGCACAGCGCGGCTACCACACCGAGGTCTTTCCCGCGTTGATGGACGCCTTCGGTATCAAGGACTGGAAGATGAAACTGGCGATGCCGGAAGAGCAGAGCGAGTTGATGCGTATCAACCTACTCACGCAGAAGATGATGTTTGCCCAGGGCATGGCCATGATGGGCTTCGGCGTGGAATACGACGCCGAGACCGAGATCTTCACCTTCAATGGCAAGGTTCTCTCGATGGAGGAACAGCAGAAGAAGGGTATGCAGAACCCGATGGGCGGTGGCGAGGGCGGCGGCGGTATGCCTGCGGGCGGCGGTTTGTTTTAGCTAGGATTCTACACGGAGGAGAGTGACAATGATAGTCAAGAGATTGTATGGGCCAGCAGCCTTGTCGGACGTATACACGACTGACATCTACGTTCCCGCGTCGGCGCTGGTCTACGACGTGGTCAGGCAGATTCACATAACCAACAAGACGGGTGGGGCCGCTACATTCCGTATCTACCTTGGCCTCACAGGGCAGAATACGGCAGGCACGGAGCTGTGGTTTAACCAGAGCATAGCTGCCGGAGCCTCGTGGGACTGGTATGGGATGCTGAAGCTCACAAGCACCACCTTCCTGGTTGGTGGCGCGAGTGCTGCGGCCACGTTGACCATCACCATCATGGGAGACTCTGTAGTAGTCTAGCGGAGACCGCGCATGCCCCTAGTGCCTGTCGACAACGCACTGCTCGAACACCTACACATGAGCCGCCTGCAATGGGTGCACGGCGGCACGGGTGTGGGCAGTTTGCCGTTGCTGTTCTGCGTCAAGGAAGCCCCCGAGTTCATCTATATCAACTTCGATAAGTTCTGGGACTTGAACCTGGTTCTTATTGACTCCGCTGCGGTGGAGGGGGGCGGGGGCGGCGCTCAAGGCCCGCCAGGAATCGAAGGCGAGGAAGGCGATCCTGGCCCCCCAGGGCCTGCGGGAATTGACGGGGCACCAGGCGCTGTTGGCCCAATAGGGCCGCCTGGACTCGACGGCGACGAGGGTGATATGGGGCCGCCAGGCCCTGCCGGAGTCGACGGTTTGGCAGGCGCTACCGGAGCCGCTGGAGCTGCGGGCGCAATAGGGCCGCCAGGAGTTGAGGGCGAGGAAGGTGATCCTGGGCTTCCGATTCCAGGCCCTGCCGGAGTTGATGGCGCGCCAGGAGCGGCAGGCGCTATTGGCCCAATCGGGCCTCCAGGTATTGAAGGTGAAGAGGGCGACCCTGGGATAGCTGGCCCCCCTGGAGTTGCTGGAGTCGATGGAGCCCCAGGCATACCAGGCGCGCCAGGTGCTGACGGCGCTCCAGGCCTGATGGGGCCGCAAGGTTTTGAGGGTGAGGATGGTGATCCTGGGCTTCCAGGGCCTGCAGGGATTGACGGCGCTGCTGGAGCACCAGGTGCGGCAGGCGCTGATGGAGCATCAGGCCCAATAGGGCCGCCAGGGACTGATGGTGAGGACGGCGCAGAGGTGCCCATACCTTATCACCCCGAAGTAACGCTAGCTGAGAATGTCGAAAAAAGCCTCCTATCTCGTGTCGGTCAAGAACTAGATCTCGATACACAGGATGCAGAGCATTTCTTTGCTGGCCCTACGTCCGGTGTGGCAACAGCGCCCACATTCCGCCACATCGAGGCACAAGACCTCGACGCGAATTGGGGCGACATCGTTCGGAAGCTCATGGAGGAAGTGCGTTATCACTACTACCAGCTAGACATCGCCGGTTACTGGGTTGAGACGCTAGTAGGCGCGGGCGCTGCGGTGCGTTATCACGTGCAGCACCTTTACGACATCTCAACCAGCGCCACCGCGAACAGGTCTGTTTGCGTTGCATCTGGGATTATGGGCGGATGGCAGATGGGCGAGGTCAGGGCGCAGATCAACTGGAGCAAGCCTATTCTATGCTCATTTCTCATGACGGCCTGTGAGGGCGGGGCAAACAGTGAGCGCCGGATCATGCTGGGCAAAGACAACACGGCCACCATCGGCGATCCGACCACCTACGCGGTTGGCCTCAAGTTTGGCACAACCGGCGCGGCGGCTGACTATTGGGTGCCTGTAACGGGCTTCGTTCATGATGGCGTAAACCCCCACACGGTCGCCCTGGGCAACGTCCACGGCTACTACACCTACCACTACATCATCGATTCTAAGGGCGACGGCAACGTTGATTTCTACATCAACGGGGTGCTCGCAGGCACGCGCGCGGACGGCCCTACTGGAACGAGCGCCAACTACTTCTGCGAGCTTCAGATGGAGGCCGCTAACAAGGCTACCGCCGCACACTGCATTCTCGAGCTGCACGATGCTCGACTCATTTTCGATAACGGATAATGGCTAAGAAACCTAAGCGCAAGGTCAGACCCGACGACATCGTGCCGATGCACCACATAGAAGAGGTGGGCGGACGGCAGGAGGCGAACGTCTTTCGAGATACGGAGGGTGACTTCGAGATCCAGACCCGCGAGAACATCTACTCGCTACCGGATCAGAGCATCAACATCGACGCCGAGAAGGTTATCATCCAGAAGGCGCGGCCCGTCCGGTATACCGCCCGCGACATTAAGGACATGAAGCCGGTTGACGAGGCGGGGATTCGCGGCGGGATACACAGCGAGAACACCTTCCTGGTGCGGATGCACGACGGCAGCGAGTGGTTCTACAAGGTGGGCGTCAAGGAAGAGCGCGACGAGCTATTCGCCTATGAGCTTTCCCAGCTCCTGTTCGGCAGCGTTGTGCCCGAAGTCCGGCTAGTAGACCTGGGCAAAGGTATAGGCTCAATGATGCGCCGCGTCAACGGCGTAGCAGCGGGCCACGTGGACGGCATCCACGGCTACTTCCACGGGGGCTCCGATCTACTACGAGATCTCGCGAACATCGTCGTTCTGGACTTCCTGGTGGGCAACACCGACCGGCACGAGGGTAACTGGTTCGTGACTCATGACGGACGCCTGGCGGCAATCGACAACGGGTTCGTGGGCTATCAACCGGCGATCCCCATGCAGCGCTGCCTACGTCCGGCGAAATTCGCGGGGGTCTACAAAGACCCAGAGTTGTGGCCACAGTTCCTAGTCTACATGGCCGAGATCGTAAGGGAGGCAAAGGGTAGGGGGCGCGAGGTTCGGATCATGGCTGATAGGGTGGGCCTGAACTCGCGCGAAGCCGAGGCGCTGGTTGATTTGTGGGAATTGAAACTCGATGGTCTAAGGAAGGAGATCGCCAGACACTTGGCGATAGCTGCCGATGCTTAACCTAGACGACTACGAGTTTGTGGGCGCACAAGAAGCCCTAGAAATTTACGGATTACAGCGCACAATCGCTAAAATGGCTGGAAAAACGCCGTATGCTTATGTAGACGTAAAGCACCTAACGCCCCCACAGGGCGCGGCGATGCTAGAGCGTCTGGCCTTAATGGAGCTACGGCTTCGGAAGGCGCTGAGAACGAAGGAGGCGAAATGCCGCAGCAGTTCAAGACCCTCGCTCAGGGGCTCTCCTATGAAGACCGCCAGCGAGTCTGCGCCTGGATCATCCGGCGCGGGCGCGAGTTAGCGGCTCACCACGGGAAGGCGTTGTGCCTGGATATCCAACGAGAACTGATCCCCGTCCTACCAGCGGACACACGGCCCACCATCAACGCGATCCACATGATTCTTAGTGACGCGGGTATACCCCATTCTGAGGCTATGGGGCAAAACGCAGAGGCGAAGCGCGGTCAACTTAGCTTCGATTCATTATTGCAGGCGGGTGACCTTCCCCTAGAGCCGGAAGGCCCCCCTATTTTGAAGGAGGATTAACCATTGCTTACACCCGAGGAGAAGCGAGTGCGACATAACCTGACCCAGCGCCGCCGCTACGCGCGGCTGACTGGTAAGGAACCTGAGCCTCTTCCTCGTGAGGTAGAGGCCACCACCAAAGCTGCGGTGGATAGTGACCGGACGACACGTGACCTGCAGCAACGCTACCGCGAATTGAAGCACCGCTACGACGTAGCGCTGGATGGTCAGGCCTACTTCGGGCGCATCTACGAGATGTTTGAGGCCGAGGTTCACGCAATACCGCCTGCGCCAACGTCTCTGGAGATACCAGAGATTGATCCGTTGCACCAGCCTGAGGATTTGGTGGCGTTCATCTCTTGCCTCCACCTGGGGGAAGTTATCAGCGAGGCGGAAACACATGGGCTGGGGCGGTATGACGTGGCGATGGCCCAGGCTCGGTTTCAGGATTACATCGACTCAGTGATTAACCTAGCCACCGTGCACCAAGCGGGCGTGTGCTTCGAGAAGCTCTGGTTTGTTGACGTGGGTGACAACATCTCCGGCGTGATCCACGACGAGCTGGCCCGCACGAATGAGCTGCACACAACGAAGCAGGTCGTGGCCGCTGCACGGCTGATTGCCTGCGGATTGCGCGACGTGGCACGGTTCTTCCAATCCGTAGAGTTTATCGGTCTACCAGGGAACCACCCGCGCATGTGGCCGAAGCCCGTCCATAAGCAGAAGACGGATAACTTTGACACCATCGTTTACCACCTGGTCAGCGTGATGGTGCGGGATATCCCGAATGTTCGCGTTACGATTCCCGAGTCCTTCTTCAAGGTTGTGGAGATCAAGGGCCACAAGTTCTTGTTCCTGCACGGCGACACGATATCGATGTGGAACCAGATCCCCTACTATGGGATCAACCGTGCCCGCGTAAACCTGTCTGACCTGGTGCGCCGAATAAACCTAGACTTTGAGTATTTCTGCGTCGGCAACTTCCACACAGCCGCTGATATGCAGACTCCAAACGGCGCAATCATTATGACCGGCAGTAGCAAGGGGCCAGATGAGTATAGCATTACTAAACTGGCAACCGGATCTGACCCAGAATGGTTGCTCTGGGGCGTCCATCCGCGATGGGGGAAGACCTTCACCTATCCCGTAAAGCTCACCGACGCTGCTCCCGAGACCCACACTCGCTATTTGCACGACGTGAAGGGCGTCACGGGTGATTGGGACTGGCCCGAGCCTGCGCCAGACCCCCGCCCAGAGGAGTAAATGAAGCCCCTGGCAACGTTCGTGGTCTACGGGCAAGCCCGCCCGAAAGGAAGCAAGACTACCTTTATCACGGACGCGGCCTGGGCCAAGGCGAAGAGAGAGGGGCGCAAGCCCTACCCCGTTTCGAAGGAGCCGGACTCCACTACCCAGTGGGTTCGGCTCGTTTCACAAGTGATGGCACAGGAGCTAGCCCGTCCGGAATACCCCCTAGACCACCCCGTGGCCGTTGACATCGTGTTCTACTTCACGCGCCCGAAAAGCAGACCACACGATACGTGGTATGGCAACAAACCGGACGCGGACAAGCTAATCCGCGCGGTAGGGGACGCGGGCAACAAGATCGGCTGGACAGACGACAGCCGAATTGCCATGTGGACAGTCCGTAAGGTGTATACCGATGGCCCGCCCTGTGCGGTTGTGACCATCGGCCAACTAGAGGAAGGAGACCTTCCACAGGAACCGCCAGAGGTGTAGAATGACAGCGCAGCGAAGGGGGCAAGCAAGAGGAGTTCACGAGGTGGACAAAGAGAAGTGGAGCAAGCGGGCTATGACCCCCACATTCGCTGGTTGTATCATTATCCTGCTAGCCGCCGCGCTCTGGGCTCTACTGCCCAAACAGCGGCCTTGGCTTGAGCTAGTCATTGCGGTTTTCGGCGGTATCATAGGCTTCGGCGGGATGGGGATTGCTCTATATGACCACGTTCTGGCGCACGGACAGGAGTGGGGCTGGCAGGGTATCTTTTCCCATTCGTTTAGTCAGCACACCTGGTCGGCGCTAGGATGGCACATATGGCCCGCGCTGCTAGCGTCCGCCGTAGTAACACATTGGTGGTTCCGCGCCTACAAATGGCACGAGGAAAAGAATAGTGGGTAGTGCACTAGACGACGAAGAGGAAGAGGGTAGCGGTAAGGGTTACGTCAAAGAGGCCGAAGACATCCTAGAGGCCGCTATCATCAAGCTGACCCCAGAAGAGCATTTAGCCTACTGGGGTTATCTACGTCGCTGGCGCGCCCATAGCACAGACACTAAGCGGGGTAGCGTGGACTGCCCCCCTCGATGGAACGTTCCGGCGCAGATTCTGATGGCAGACAAGAACCGGCGCGAAATCATCACCGCCATACACCGGCGCAAGAAGCCCACAGTAGAGCAGGTCAAATCCCTAGCGGGCGTTAACGCCTTCCTATTCCTACCGCCGGACGACGAGCGGCTTCCATCATGGGCGAGGGACATCTAGATGGCACGCTCATTGGGGCCACTCGGGGTGAAGGTGCAGAAGGCCATGACCGAGCATCTGACAACGTTGCTTCATGAAATGGGGAAGCAGATGCACTACCGCTCGGCACAGCTAGCGCCCTACCTTTCCGGAAAATTGCGGCGAAGCGGGAAGCTGACTCTACTTCCTAACGGATTCCTCCTGGTCTACGAGGTTCCCTACGCGCGGAGGCGGGAATACGGGATGCGCGCACACGTCGAGCACGTCCGCTACCACAGGGTCAAGGGACACCTGCGGAAGGTTGCACACCGGCGCAAGGCCTGGCAGCGTAACTGGACTAAGGGCCATTTTAGGAATCGAGTCCTCAGGCGCGGCTATTTCCGGATTAGCAAGAACCCCCTGGATATCGGGGATCAGAAGACTTTCGTGAAACCCCACGCCAGGCATGCCCACGAGCGCCATTGTAAGCGGGAGAAGGCGCAGCCCTACGTCCGGCCCGCCCGCCGCGAGGTTATCAAGAGCTTACAGCGGGGGCTGAAGCAACGGCTAGGTTCCCAGATAAGGATTCAGTGATAAAGCAGCTTTAACTAGCGGATCAGCTATGTTAACCCTTTCCGCCTTTGCTTTAATAGCGGAGAGGGGTAGGGGAAACTAGCCTTCTCCTCTATACTAATGGCAGCAAGTAATCTAGGGGGATAATGATGAATGAGCTTTCCTGGGCGAAATTGACAAAGGCAGTCAAGGCTGTGGGCATCAACCTCAGCACCGATTCGCGGTGGCCCCGCCTGAACAAGGGCGTTGACGGGGGCATTGTCCACCTTGTGTCCGCCGACAACGGGGCGTATTACGCCGAGTTGTGGGGACGCGACGGGGGCTCCTACTACGCCGTGACCGGCGCGGGCATCTACCAGATGCCTGGCCTGGCCAAGGGCGCAAAGCTGGACGAGGCGCTGAAGGTCTTCCTTCAGGAAGTCGTCGGCAAGGC
>CAZVFG010000006.1:0-26957 GCA_964626125.1 uncultured Methanoregula sp. | reverse complement strand
CTGGACAAGCACGACACCCCGAACTCTCCTCACAAGGAGCACGATCCGCGCGCCGGTAAGGGCAAGACCGAGGAACGGCACCCTGGCAAGTTCGAGGGTAGCGGGCGGATAGGCGAGAAGCTACACGAAATGTCTCTCGATGGCGTTGACGCCGAGTGCGGCAGTCACGAGACGGGAGGCAACTGGTATGGCCTAATGACGGATACAGGCATAAAGGGAGCCGAGCACGTCATTGTGGTTGAGGATAACCAGGGCTTCTTTGACTACAAGGAGTTTGCTTCTAAGGATGAGGCAGAAAGCATCTTTGAGCAGATAGAACGAGATGAAGAGGACGAGGGATGGGCCGAAGACCGCGTTTACGATCCGGATGACGACGACTTCGAAGACCCGTGGCCTAAGAGTGAACTCGATGTTATGGAGAAGGGCAAGACCCACCGGCGCGAACCGAAACGGCGGGATGCTATGTGGAAGGCCGACCCATCACGCGAGGGTAGCAAGCATTCTCACTTTGGCCACCCAGGGGTGCACGAGATCAGCGAGAAGCACGACTTCAAGAACCTCTCTCCTAACGCGCGTGTAGGCGCTAGGGCGATCCACGGCTGGTCACAGCGCCAGCCTCAGACGCCCGCGCCGACGGCAAAGGCCGAGGTAGCTAAGCATGGCGACGCACCTCACATCGGAAACCCCGCTACTCCACACGGCCCAGGGCGGCAAACCCATTACCCTAAGCCGAAGGAGATCTCCTCTGGCTGGCGCAAGGCGGGAACGGGTATCGGCCCATCATTGAAGCCTCTAGGCGCGAAGGCAGAGAAGATGACCTCCCCATTTGCAAAGGCACAGGCAACCCTGCGCGCCGCAACGGACGCGATGGAGAAGTGCCCAAAAGCCGACGCTCGGGCCGGACGTAAACTCGTTAGCAAGAGCTTCGAGTCCGAGCACGACCTACCCCACAAGATGGCTCCGTCGCGGAGCCCGTATCACCCCGTAGGTTCTCCCTCCGAGGTTCTTGACCGGCCTTGGCCGGAACCGAAGACGCAGAAACCACCGGTGAAGAAGCAATCCGTAGCAGGACGGTCTGGGCCAAAACCGAATACTACCAGAAACCCCTCTACCTACCCTGGCACGCGTTGGAATCCTAACCCACACAAGGATGATCCTGAGTATAACTGGGAGCCGAAACAACATCCTCGGCGAAGCCCTCTCCGCAAGCCTGCCCCCTGGGTGAAGGCTGACAAGCAAGTAGGGGAATACCGAGATACCCCGCCGGACGCTACGCCTATCAGGATTAAGCCTGCGAAGAAGGCTATCACGCCCACCAAGCATTGGCACTCCACCCCCCAGGGGCCGAAGCATCACACGCACAGCGAGGCTGGTTATCACACGAATGAGCAATTTACTCCTGACCCTAAGCCTATGAAGAAGCACGAAGCGGGCAAGCCCCACGTTCATGACCCGAGCCGAAAGACAAAGGACATCCTGCCCCCCCGCCCGAAGCCCTCACCAACCACACGCCCATCGGGGCTGACGCGGAAGCACGAAGACCCTAAGAACACGCACATGCACACCGACTTCGGAATAACGCCCGTCCGGTCACATCCGAGCGGGCCGATTGGCAAGCCTGGTTATTTCGGGCCTGCAAAGAAGGCGGTGCCTGATCCTAGCAGAGAGGCGCGAGCCCCTGGTCTAGCACGGCAGGCAAAGGATGATCTGCGTCGCGTTCAGTCTATCCCTATAGGGCCAGAGCCTCCATGGGCAGAGGGGGCGCGGACTGAATTTGCACGCCTCCTGAGTCAACCTGAAACGCCTGCGAAGAAGGCCGTGAAACCACATGGCTCACGGTTCTACGGACACGGGCGGCCCGATGAGCCACACTCACACGGAAGCACAAGGCACACACATGACCCGATAGGGCCAGCCCCGCGACCCGCCGGTGTGACGCCACGGGATGCACAGACCTGGGGCACCAAGACTACCAAGAAGGCTAAAGACCCCGTTCAGGAATGGGGTAAAGAACGGCTCAGCAGGCCCTTCAAGAGCGGTGAGCCTACACCTTCCATAAGGCCTCGGCCCACGCGTCAACGCCCGCCAAAAAAGGACGTTGTTGAGGAATGGGGAAAAGAACGGTTGAGCAAACCCTTCAAGAAGCAAATGCCTACTAAGGAAAGAATGCAGACCGCACATGAGCGCGTCCGACCGCATACGGGGTCACAACTGCGTTCTGTAACGTCAGGAAGTCCTTCACACGGAGGGGTCACACGTCACACGCACGCGATTGGCACAGGCAGGCCGGAGGGGGCTTTTACCTCGGGCTATGAGTTTGGGCATCATGCTCATCGCGTTGCGGAGCACAAAGCGGAGAAACAGTTGCCCACCAAGGAACGTATGTGGAGAGCAAACCGGCGAGCACACGGCGTTAGTGATTCGTCGCTGGCTAGAGTAGAGCCACGTAGTATTCCACATGGCCATCCCGATTTTGCACACGGCCACGCGGAGGGCACCGGCCAGCCGCATACTCAGGAGACTCAGGGATGGGCCGTAGACTCGTGGGGCATTCATGGACGGCGCGCTCATAAGGCCGAAAAGATGAGCCCGAAACGTCCGGCGGGGGAGACAGTAACCCCTGGCTATGGGGGACGGTTGCACCAGCACCAGGCCCACCAGTATCCCCACGACACTAGCGTGAAACACCACTCTGGATCGGGCTATCACTCCGTTCCGAAGGAGCCGAAATTGGGATCAGATAAACCAGATATCGAGCTTATGAGTCCGGCGTTTGCTAAGGCTCAGGACACACTGCGGGCGGCAACGTCCGCGCTGGGGAAGGCGGGGCCACGACCCGTTTCCAGAGCAACTGCAAGTCTTCTAGGTTACAAGTCTCCGAAGGACGTGCCTTTCAAGATTCAGGGGCCACATGGCACGCCGGTTCATGAGCGGCCAGCAGACTCCTTCACACATAGCCATTCAAACTACCCGAAATATGGCAAGGTGACTTACCACCAGCACAGCGGCGGCGATGTGGCAGGCCACGCACACGAGGCCAAGGGTTTCGTGGAGCGCTACCCCGACGGCCCGCCTCCAGGCAGAAGCAATGTAGGAACGCCAAGAAAGCAACCTCTGAAGCCCCGTCCTCCGCACTGGTCTGGTGGGCTTGGCCCCCCAGGGAAGCGGACGCCTGTGAAGAAGGGGCCGCTTCCGCCAGGGACACCCGTTGACCCGCGATCAACACCCTGGACGCCCGAGGACGCTGCGAAGGAGACGAGGCGCAAGGATCGGGAAAACCGTCCTCTAAACACACCTCAAGGCCCACGCGGTAAGGGGAGCCGAGGCGGGTATCCGCCGAAGAAAACCTATGCACAGTATCACGGCTACCCGAATAAGGCCGACAAGATGAGCCCCGAGTTTGCTAAGGCACAGGCTAGCTTGCGCGGCGCAACGGATGCACTACTGGAGAAGCATGACACTGGCCCAACATCTCCTCACCCGCACGGACGGCGCTACCCGAAGGACTGGAAGCCAGACAGGACAGTAACTTCGACCGGCAGGCCCATACCGAGAAGTATGGAGGGTTATCCGGTAAAGAAGCATGAGACCGAGGAAAACCCTGGACACTCCCACAACCCGCAGGGCGGTCACTTCGCGCCTACCGTCCACACCGAGCAGTTTGAGTGGAGTCACGGGAAGAAGCCGAGAGGCACCGGCGGGTGGGCGTTCCAGTTCGATAAGGATTCGGAGCCCTATTTCCCCAAAGGCTCCCTTACTTACGCCGAGGCCAAGCGACAGGCGATGGCCGAGGGTAGGCGGCGCGGGGCGTCACGAATCCACACCCTGCCATAGGAGTTAGCTATGCCATTTGCTGGTTACACCAATTTCGATGACTGCGTTAGCCGGAACCGCGACAAGCGCGATCCGGACGCCTATTGTGGCTCCATCAAGCACAAAGTGGAGGACAAGGCTCTGGACTCGGTTCGGGCGGGGATAGGCGAGATCAAGAAGCTCTTCGGCAAGAAGCCTACCGTTCCGAAGGGGCCAATTCAGAACCCGCAACCACAGGGTATTCCGGCTAAGGTCTACCAGGGCAAGGGCTTCAAGGGCGTTGCCCCTGCACAGAAGCCTGGCGGTGCCCCTCACGCCGGTTGGCAGCGCGGGGGCGGGCGATTTGGTAAGCAAATTGACCCACGAAGGCCAGTTCGGGAACGTCCTATCATAACTCGCACGCCAGAGATGGAGCGGTCTTGGGCTAGCATGTCACCCGAGGAACACAAGGTGCATCATGACGCGGCGATGCGGGCCTGGAGTAGTAAACCTGAGCCAGTAAAGAAGGACGGCGGGGTGGAAGAAGCTACCCCCGAGCTAGCGGACGTTACCATGATTGGGCGCACGCTGCAATCGGTTTCGGAGATCCTCTCCGAACACGCGAAGGAGCACCACGAATTGGACAAGAAGAAGGGACGCAAACAATCCTTCGCCCAGCGCGGGCGTCCGGCGCAGCCAGGGCGCAAGCCCCACGGCCAGGTCAAGCCGCGACAACAGCGTGGGACGGCGCACGGGCAGCGGGTGGCGAAGCAGCGTTTCGCACCTAGTCCTGCTGATCCAAAGCGCGGCGAGTTGCCAAAGCCTCCGAAGACTACGCCAGAACACGGCCTCGGTGCGGGCTGGCAGCACAGTCACGGTAGCGCGTCGGGTAGCTGGCAGCACGGCCATGCCTTCGGCGCTCACCCTAACCGGAAGGGCGGCACGGTAGCGAAGCACGAGACCGAGGAAAACCCCGAACACTCTCACGATCCTACGGGGGGCGGGGGCGGCTACAAACGAGAGCCTGCCTACGGCATCAGATGGACGGAATACAACCGGCAGGATCGGCGGGTCACTAGGGAGAAGATCTTCACGAGCAGCAAGGCCCGTGATAGGTTCATCAGCTCACTTGAGGACAAGCCGAATTTCAGCTCTATTGAATCCTACCTAGACGAGGACGGCGACGTGCAGAAGCAGCTTCCAACGCCAGAGAGGATGTCCTCAGCACACCGAGCCCGTGGTGATGCTTTCAGACCCGAGAGTGTTGAGCCATACAGCCAGTCACACGGCGGACGCCCCCATTTCCATGCTCAGGGAACGGGAAGGCCGTATGATTGGCGGCATGATCGTGGCTATGAATACACCAGTAACGTTTCGGAAACGCACGCTCCTGGGGATAAGCACCACCCTTCGCCTCCAGCGGCAAGGACGGACAAGCCGAGACGACTATCTGGAGGTTTTAGCATGCACGGCCCCGTCCGCAAACAACACCCCGACGAATACCCCGAGGAATGGGGGCCGAAGCACCTTTATCAGAAGATCGGCGAGAAGACTGCCGAAATCAAGAAGACACTAAACAAGCACGAGCTAGGCATGACTCATAGCCACGAACCCGCACAGACTCGTAGCGCGCCGACTGCCCAACACGGCGGGCCGAAACCGCATGAACACCACTCTGGTTTGCCACACGCCTATACGCACGCACACTCGCGCACTCGGAGGCCACATGCTGACCCGTATTCCCCTACCACCTCTAAAGCGCTTTCCTCCCCTCGTAGGACGCTTACCGACGAGGAAATCTACCGCCCGATCCACGGGCGTGGCGCTTATGAACAGACAGGCGCTGCACCGAAGAAGCCTAAGAAGGGCTCCGTGCATCCCGCGCTCAGCCGCACCCATGAGGCTCCTCCTTATGGGACGCAAGCACACGAGACCTGGCAGAAGACACAGAAGGCGCTTGGCGAAATCCAGAAGGCCGTTGGCGATTGCCCCGCCGGATGGCACAAGCACGCGCCCTATGACTACTGCCACCCCACCAAGCGAGCACACCGAGGGCAGACTAGGATGAAACCGGCGGGCGGTCTAGACGACGCACACGGCGTGATTGATCAGGCTATCGTGCAGGCCCACGCCATCGGCTCGAAGGTTGCTGTAGAGGCCTTCGGCCAAATCAAGGATGCCCTGAGCGAATTTGACAACCCCGCTAAGGCGTTCAAGGTGCTGTCCATTTGGCAAAACTTCTACACCAATACTGCTAAGTCTGTATCTGACCCCAGGCAGCGGATGGCGATGAGCATGGTTGCTGTTGTTCTGCGTAACGCGGCGGCCAAGGTAAAGCCGAAGCCAGGTCAGAACCTGGCCGAAACCTACCGCAAATGGGATACCAAGACGCTGGTGGAGTCTATGAACGAGATAGCTGAACACATTGAGTCCTATTCCAAGGAGGGCGAGCACGTCGAGTCTTTCTGGCCCGAGCGCCTTAAGGCTATCAAGGCGGAGATTCACCGCCGAGGGCAGGAAGAGCAACGGAATGAACCCGCGCGCCAACACGAGCACAACAGTAAAGCCTGGGAGCGGTCACAGAACCCGCAACTTGCTCGCTTGCGAGCCGAATATGCGAAGCTACACGAGGCTATTCAACGTGGAGGAGCGCCCAGAGAGGCATACGATCAATTGCGGGCGATAAACGCAAAGCTCAAGGCCTTTGGCGCGGGCTACCGTGATAAGCCAGGACTGTAGTTATGTCTGACCGCCTAGTAGACAAGCCCTGTCCCCCTGGCCAACACCGTCACGGCGGCGGCGGGGGAACGTTCGACTACTGCCACGACGTAGGCGTGAAGCACCGCGCCCACGCGGGGGAGGCCGTTCACGATATGCGGGGTGAGCATTATGACAAACCGCGCGCGGCAAAGAATCCACTGGCAAGGTTCTCCGTGCCAGCGGTTGAGGAGACCCTGGCGTGGGCAGGCCCGCGACAGGTTGGTAACAACATAAAGGCGCTTCTTGCTGCGCGGGGTGGGCTTCCAGAGCCAGTGCGCCACGCGCTGGGTAACGCGGCTACCGAATTCCTGGGCCGCAACGAAAAAGGCGGAATGGACTGGCTGAAGAGAGCGCACGAGCGGATGCAAAATCCTGAACGGGAGCAGAAGATGGACAAGGCAAAGATAGACAAGCAGTTCTGGTGCCAGGAGTGCGGGCGTAAGATTCCGCCTGGGCGACACACCTGCCCCAATTGTGGGAGTGAGGACATCGACCTCGCCCCTATCAAGAAGGCAGCGAAACGTCCGGACGCCGAGCCGGTTGTGGCCTACGAGGAGAAGCGGATCGTCATAAACGAGGTCGGCAAGCGCCTCAAGGCTGTAGCCAACAAGCTCGAGAAGCAGATCAAGCGCGGTGTGGCCAACGACCTGGCTAGCATAGAGAAGCGTCTAGAAAAGCGCTGCTGCTAGGGGAGGCCTTCGATGGCCAACGAGCAGCGAATAGACCGCCTTCTCAAGCGCGCGGAACGTCTAGCACACTACGGAACCGACGCGGATCGCTCTACCTACGCCCTGCGCGGGGTAGATAAGCCGTTGGGCAAACGGCGGATCAAGAAGCACGACACCCCCCGTTCCCCACACTGCAAACATGACCCCCGCGCCCGTTGTGACGAGGGGACGCCGGAACCAGAGCGCCACGAGCGCGTCTTTACCGGCAAGCCTATTCCGATAGCGAACAAGCCTAGCAAACTCGAGACCGGCGAGATCGGCGAGCAGCTCGCGATCCAGCTCCTGGAGGAGCGGGGTTTCGCGGACGCACGGCGGTTGAGCATAGAGGAAGCACAGAACTTCCCCGTAGACGTGATGGCTGACAATCACGTTGTCGAGGTGAAGACGGGGCTGGTATCAAACGGGGAATCCGCCCAGCACTGGCGGGCTACCGCCGGTCAACCAGGCGTAAGAGAGACTGAGTGGTTGAGGACGGCAACGCCGGAAGAGAAGGCCGAGTGGAACCGAGCGAAGGGCAAGGCCGCCATTGCGCGCAAGCTTCAGGTGCTGGAACAGATAAGCC
Source organism: uncultured Methanoregula sp. (assembly GCA_964626125.1). Lineage (GTDB taxonomy): Archaea > Halobacteriota > Methanomicrobia > Methanomicrobiales > Methanospirillaceae > MVRE01. Next base: position 19,115 of record CAZVFG010000006.1, on the reverse strand, counting down.
AAGAACGGGGCATCAAGTTGACGGCTAAAACCTACGGGATCATCTTGAATCCGGACACGCGCACGGCAGACGTTTTCGAGATAGACGGCTTTCACGAGCGCGTAGGGTGGAAGAGCGAACTGGCTCAGCACTCCTACGTAGGAACGGTGAAGTTCTAATGGGCGTCCCCCGCGAAGTCAAGAAGGAGTTCAAGGAGCGGCTAGACCGCTACGCGGCGGAATACCAGGCCGAGGTAGAGCGGTTCCTAGATGACGCCCAGTTGAAGAAGAACGATATGCGCTCCCTGGTAATCGCCCCTGGCGCGGAGCTACCTAAGCCTCGTTTCAGCAAGCCCTCCGAACGTGAGGCCGACCTACCCGAGTCCTGGTTCAGCCATGACGAGGCTTTGCCGGTGATAGAGGGGCGTGGCAAAGCGGGGACGGCGCGCGTTCAGAAGGATGCCAAGGAGAAGGACATCATTGACCGCATCTACCGTGCGGCGATCATGTCTACCCAGGAGCAGGCCGGACGGTTGCTCCCCCTGGCGCTCAAGCTAGCGGCTAAGGTTGCCTCAGAAGAGGGTATGTATCAGGCCGCTACCTATATCACCATGCTCATGCGGAAGGCGGAGGGTGCGAAGGCTCGGCGCACGCTGAAGAAGGGCCGCGTCTACCTCTACCCGCACGAAAAAGCGCCTGCGTGGGCGGAGGTAAAGACGAGTCCGCGCGGCGCGCGCTACTACGAGGGCAAGACCCGTGGCAAGAAGGATGAGGAGAAACCTGCTGAGGAAGTAGAGCACGAGCAGGGCATACCCGATAGGGAGTTGCCGGACGTTCCGGAGGGCGCTCCGTGGACTATACACGGTTTGACCGGCGCAGAACCCTCGGCTGTCGAGGCCACGAACTCGCTGATGAAGAAGGTTCAGCGAGACATGGAGGATTACTTCAAGAGCGAGGGCTTGCCCAAACCCGAGGTTCAGAGGGTCACCTTCAATGTAAGCATGACGAACCTAAAGGGGCCGGTTGGGGGCGGCAACTTCATTGCTTACTATAGAAACAGCGAACAACATATAGTGATAGGTCATAGCACAACAGAATTCATCAAGAAACTCGCCCAGGGCGAGGAGAAGATAACACGTTGGGGCGGCCCCGTGCAATGGGCGCTACTGACCCTGGCCCACGAGGTCAATCACGCGGTCAATCCTATCAGCTCTTACGGATATACGGGCGTAAACGCTTGCATAGAAGAGGCGTTGACGGAGATACAGGCCCCTACCCTGGCCAAGTTTATAGCGGAACGGCGCGACATGCTTCCTGATCCTGTTTATGAGGATGATAGGATGCCCCGCTGGGATACACAATCCTACCGCGATCAGGTTCAGGTGTGTAACCTTCTAGCCGGTATTATTGCTGTGCACAACGAGAATCTGGGGAGAACAAATACCTCTTCCGCTGAGATCCTGAAGCGTTGGAAATACAGGATACGGGCGGATGAGCGAGACAGCACCCTCATTAAAGAGTATCTCGAGTCTATGCTGGCTCCTATCGACCACAATAAGAAGGATGAGAGCAACCGCTACTACATGATGAGGGACGACGCTAGGGGCGGGGAGACCCCCGCCGGACGGACGTTTAAGCGACTTTGGACACAGATGTGGCAGGGTAAGGAACACGGCAACCTCGGGGAAAAGCTTGAGAAGGCCGCCGTGCGGCTAATCAAGAGACACGGATTCTCTACGGTGGGGACGCTGCTTTCCGGCCCGAAGGCGCTGGAACCAAGCTTGTTCGTGTCCGAGCACATGAAGGTCGAGAAGGACTTCGCAGGCCCGCCTGCCGACGCCATGACCGGCGGGGACGTAGGGCCGATTGCTCCGTGCGGTCGTTGCCGCCGGAAGGTTGCAAAGCACGAGACCGAGGAAAACCCCGAACACTCTCATGACCCGACGCAGACCCCCAAACCAGCCAAGGCTGCGCCGAAGCCTACGAGCGGAAAGCTTAATAGCGTGTTGGAGGCGGCGGGGCTGCCTATTTCAACGAAGTATGAGCGCGATCCGCAAGAGAAATATCGGGTTCATCAGAAACCTGGTAAGGCGACTCGGCGTGATGGTCTGTATTTCACAAAGTGGGAGGAGGGAGAATACAAGCTCCAGCTCCATCAGTCCGCGCATGATAACGAGCGCTACGCACGAATTTTGTCGCGGGCAACGCAGGCTCTACGTGACGCAGGATTCGACGTGACAGAGAACGAGCGGTGGGGCATTATTGTCCGGCGGGGCGGCGGAACAGTAGCGAAGCACGAGCAAGAATGGCACGGAGAGGCCTTCACGCGGGCCATGAAGCAGCTAGCGGGCGGCGGTCACTCTGCATCCTCTCAGGATACCAGCATCGTCGCGCCCGAACTGGGCGAGGGGACTAGCTATCAGGACTTCGAGGCCTGTCCTGGCGGAACGTGCGCCCTGCCCGATCCCATCTATGACGAGGGGGTTCTGGCCAAGGCGGTTCCACAGGGCGTCCGGACGGCCTACGGCGCGGTGCACACGCTTTACAAGGCGGACGAGGAAGAAGAGAAGGAATACATTGTCGGCGGTTACGCCAGTCCTCAGGTCATTGATAAGGAACACCATCTGATTACCAAGGAGGCGATGCGGGAAGACCTGCCCCGCTTCCTGGCCGAGCCGAAATACCGGAACGCCATGCTGCTTCACAGCAACGTGCAGGTCGGCGAGGTTCTTCCGACATGGACGCACCCGAAAACCGGCCAAGTCTTCAAGACTGAGATAGACGACATTGGCCTGTTCTGCGTTATCAAGATACGCACGGACAAGAACCGGCCCCCTATTGTTGACCAGGTTATCAAGGACATCGAGGAGGGCAAGCTAGCCTCGTTCTCGATATCCGGTGACGCGCCACTAGAGAGCCGTCACTACACGTGCCAGGACGGGAAGTGCTTCTGGTTGATCAGCAAGATCGTGTTCTATGAAATCACGGTCTGCGAGCTAGGCGTGAACCAGGATGCGAAGCTAGTCGTCCTGTCCAAGTCCGCTGACGCGCGGCGTCATTCCTGCTTGATTTGCGGCGGTCAGATCGCCAAGGCCGATACTACGTTGATAGACATAGCTGAAAGCAAAATCCATCAATCCTACACCGAGGCGATGGATCGACTGCGGGCGCTTGGCCACCTGACGCGCAAGGAGAGGATAGACCTATCCGATGCCATCACTGATGCGCTAGATGCCTTCCGCAAGAAGGTAGAGTCCCTGGGCCTGGCCGACCGAGAGGTTCCGGCGGACGACGCGGCGTTGCTGGCCAAGGGTGAGGTTCCGGAACGGGTCAAGCTGATAGCTCGCATCATGGAAGGGCTAGGGGAACTCGGGGACTCAGACCTGCGCTTGCTGGCGGACGACCGCTGGCCATCCCCGCCGGAAGGGGACTCAGACTCTGCCGAGGCGCTCAAGGAGAAGGTAGAGGCCGTGGCGGAAGTTGTGGGCGAACAGCAGGCCGTCCAGATGCTAGAGGACGTTCGCCAGGCCGAGTCCTTGCAGGCTAAGGCGGGCGGGATAGGTGACTCCACGCCTACGTCCGGCGGCGTTTCCCAGGACTATGGCGTAGTGGTGCGCAAGAGCGTCAAGCCGTGGGAGGATAAGGAAGTCCTCTCCCTCGTCCAGCGCTATGCGAAATACGTCAAGGCGGGCGCTGCGCCACAGGAGGCTTATGACAAGATGCTGGAGGACGCCCCTCCCTGGTTCGGAACCAGCGAGAAGGAGTTCGGCTACTTCCTGATCAACGTTCACGAGTCCGACCTACCCATCCCGAATATCCGGCTACGGCTAGACCCCGTAAAGACGGGCAAGGAACGGGCTCCCGATCCGCAATGGACGGCGCTAACGTTCCTAGACGCTTGGCTGGACGCCCTGAAGGACTGGAAGGATCGCACGTCTACGGTTGAAAAGGGTCGCGTCTACCTCTACCCGCACGAGAAGGCTCCGAAATGGGCGGACGTTAAGGAGGGCAGGGGCGGGGCACGCTATTACGAAGGCAGGCCACGCGGCAAGAAGGAAGAGCCGAAGAAGGAAGAGACGTCGGAGGAGAAATACCGGCGCGAAACCCGCGAGCGCTACGGCAAGGAGCCGAAGCCCCTCTCTGACGAAGAGATAGAAGACGAGCGTTATGGAGAGGTGCCACTACCGGCGCGGGCGGCCCAGCTAATGGGCGAGTTGATGGACGATCACGACCGCCTGACACGTGACGGGTTTTACCCTAGTGAGACGTGGTTCGGGGTGGATGGCTCTTTTGCCACTACCGACCCTAAAGGCAAGGAGCTACGAGAGAACCTGCCCCACCTCAGGGGGATAGACCGGAAGGCCGGTTTCGTCTGGAACGTCCGCAAGATGGATGAGCTGTTCAACATCAAGATCGCTAGGGTAGGGAAGGTTGGCGGGAAGAATTACCTACCCGTCTGGCAGCGTAAGGACGAGGTAGAGCGTCTACTTCGATCCGCTGGGGTCAACGGACGCCTGGTTGCTCACAAGCGAGGTTGGGAGCTGGAGACTAGCCATGCAGATAAGGTCAAGGCCGCTCTAGAGCCCGCCGGATTCAAGGTGGAGAAGTTCAAGAGGACGCGATCTGGTTCCCTAGCGCCCGCCCACATGCAGGCGTATGGGCACCGTATAACGATAACCGGCGTCATAATCAGCGGAGGGGACTAGTGCCTCACTACATCCTGCCGTATGACCCGTTCCAGGCGCTAGCGCGGAGCTACAAGGTTCCGCTGTTGAGTCTGTCCATGCTGTCCGGCGACGTGACCGTAGCCTCATTCTGGGCAACGGACGAGGAGAAGTGGGCCGCCGACTACGTTTGTGACGGCGTGTGCGACGATGTAGAAATCCAGCGCGCCCTGGATGAGGTTCCCCTCGAGGGTAGCATCCTTTTGATTGGCCCCTTGTTTAACATCTGTGCAACGCTGCGCATCCGTTGGAGTTGCACTATATCAGGACAAGCCCAAGGGACTACGATCTTCCAGGTAGACGGAACCGATCTAGCTTTCATGCTCGCGGCAGAGGTTGGGCTTGTAACCATTTCAGGAGCGCTGCTAAATCTAACTTTCGACGGGAACGCTGCGGCACAGGCAGCGGGGACGTGTGCGATTAACACCTATCGCCTAGCGGATTTCGTGTTGCAGAACATCATCATTGAGAACGCCTTCGCGGACGGAATCAACGCGGACGACGAGGGGACTCCTCTTCCCGCGCCGCCCTTTGGAGCCAGTCCATACCAACGAGTTTGTATTCTCATGAACGTTAGGATTTTGGACTCAGGCATTAACGGTCTGGTAGTCCATGACCCAATGATCCTAACAAACATCCGCGTGGACGCGGCGGGGCAGTATGGTATCCATATTCGAGGAACCGCTATCGGCACGAGCATCTACACTGACCATTGTGGCACAGCTAATATGTGCCTCGAGGCGGCGGCGCTTAGCTCGCTTAGCAACGTTATCTTGGCAAACTCCAGCCCGTTTCTCCGCCCGCTGGCGCTACTTCTCATAGACTCATTCGCCAATCAGTTGTCAGTAGTCATAGACGCACAGTTTACGATGGGCATTCAGGCCGACTCGAGCGGCGCGGGCACCTTCCTTTCCGAAAATCACATCCTGGCCTCGGTTTATACGCCAACTGCGCCACTGCAGTTTGTGGCGGGCGCGGGCGCAGAGACCAACGATCTGTATGAAATAAGTAGTGTAAGCACTGCTATAACGGGCGCAGTTCCTGCAACGTGCAGGGTCATTTTTAACGGCGATACGCACCGGCGCAACGCAACAGAGGCAGTCGTGACGGCGCTGTATAGCGCGGATGTTCAGCCAAGGATGCAGCTAACGCACGCGGGTCTATATTTCGGCGCGGGCGGCGGGGCGGCGGTAGACACGAACCTTTACCGTTCAGCAGCGAATGTTCTCAAGACGGATGACGCCCTGCACGTCACATTAGTCGCCCGTTTGATCGGGCGCGCGTGCATCGGGGCGGACGCCGATCCCGTGGCGAGTGCTACGCTCGAGCTTCAGTCCATTACTGGCGCGCTTTTGATGAACCGATTGACTACTGCCCAGCGCGACGCGCTAGTGGGCGTAGACGGCATGACCGCTTATAACTCAGATACAATGCGCTTCAACGCGCGCGGGGAAGTAAACTACTGGGACTGGATCATGACTGCGCTACACCGTGGTCAGTGGGGGGAGATCACTCCAGGCTCATCTACGACCGCGTTTCAGTGGGTAGCCATGTATGACGGGGCAAGTAGCGGGATACTCGGGGCGTTCGTGGGGGCGGTGCATGCGGTAGAGGGCATATATGGATCGACCGTTTCTGCGGCGGCGTTGGCAGCACAGGCGGGCTTTTATACCGGCGCGGTTCACGCGCGCCGCTTTAATCCTACTATTCTTATCAAGTTCGAGCTTAACCAGACTACGGATGAGCGAGTATTTATCGGGCTGGCCGACACTGCGCTGGCAACGGTTTTGCTGGCGGACAACCCCGCTAGTGGAGTGGTGGGAATCCAGCAGCCCGCCGGTAACGCCTGGTGGCGGTTTATCTACAAGGACTCGGCGGGTGGAGGAGTTCATGTCCACGGCTCTATCGCGGTCGACAACACTGTGCACTACTTGCGGATTACGCTACTAGACACGCCTACTTGTCTCGTCGAGATTCTTAGCGCGGCCTTTGTGCTAGAGGACAGCGATACTACAGTTCTAGACCTACCCGCAACTGCAACAGCCCTGCGTGTATGCGGCGGGGTAGAGGTGACAGCGGCTGCAGCGGCCCACTCTCTCAACCTCTTCTACGCGCGAGGATGGAATAACACACCATGACACGCCTAGACAGACCACGTAGGGAGGGCGTCCGCATCCGTCAGGGCAACACCGACTATGTGATTGCTCCTGATCCTGAGCTGGCGTTCGAGCACGTCCGCGAGGTGGCCAAGGGCTGGCGGTGCGGATTCCTACGGAACGCGCGCCAGACGAAACTGGCCAAGGGCCGCGTCTACCTATACCCTGGCGAAAAGGCTCCTGAGTGGGCGGACGTAAAGACTAGCCCGCGCGGGGCGCGCTACTACGAGGGCAAGACGCGCGGCAAGAAGGAAGAGGGCAAGGGTAAGGATAAGCCCGAACCGAAGAAGAAGCCCGAACCGAAGGGCAAGCAGCCCGACTTCGTTATCGAGTATAATGCTGCTATGAAGAAGCGGCGGGAGCTTGGCGCGCGGCGACAGGAGCTATGGGCGCGCCGAATCAAGATGAGCCGCGAGGGTGAAACGGATACGGAGGCCTACCACGACGTCGTAGATGAGATGGACAAACTCTACGACGAGGAGCGTGCCACCAACAGGATTATCTGGGATAACAAGCGCAACGTCCTGGTGTGGCGAGAGGCACAGCGCCCAGAAACCGAGCACTTGATCGAGGCGCGCCGACTGGCTTGGCAGGCCGTCCATGAGGCCGATCCTGATAAGAAGGCAGAGCTACGGCGTCAGGCTAACGAGAAATACAAAAAGGCCGATCTAGAGCGCATAGCGCGCGGTGAGAAGCTGTTGCCTTCCGAGTTGCGAGACATGGTGAAGACGGCGCAGGGGCTACTGAACTGGCCGATGGAAGTGGAGCACGTCGCCGTAGGCGGGAAACCGTTTGCCCAGTATGAGGATTTCACTAAGACTATCCGGTTCTCCCCTCGTTGCGTTGAGATTTTGAAGTCTATGCGCAGGCGTGAAGCTCGTGATGCGCAGGGCCGTCCTGGGGGGATATACCCCGAGCGGGAGACGATGTTCTTTGCCACTACGATCCTGCACGAACTGGCTCACTCCATCAATCCGGTTGATATGGATACCTACCGGACAACGGTGGGTAAGGCACTCGAAGAGGGTCTGACCGAGTGGGCGGCGTGGAGCCTAAGCAAGAAGTTCGCTAGGGAGATTACGGGCCGTGACGTGAAGTGGGGCGAGGATCGACGGCCCGAAGAGATGAGAGACATCGGCGACAAGTATGGCATGTGGGCGCGCAAGGTTGCCGATTACGCCCGTCTAGCCGCCGGAGAGGATGAGAAGGGTCTTCCCTACTTCATCACCAAATGGAAGTTTTATGACAAGCCTGCCGAACGTCCGCGCCGGATATCTATGGATATCCTTCAGGGGGCGATTAAGCAGCGTTTCAACAAATCCATGAGCCAAAGCGAGATAGCGGATCGGTTCCCGAAGTCCTGGGAGGCGCTGCACCTTGCTATACGGGGGGCAGGGGCTGTTGCGACACTGCAGGGACATACTTATGATACGGGGTCGAGGTCAGATACGCTTAGGCGCATTTTGGCTGGGACGTTTATGGACGAGGCGGCTCAGCAACGGCTCAAACTGGAGAAGGCGATCCTCGAGAAGCAATACAAGGTCTACCTACAGCCAGGTGAGGACGCCCCCGCCGGTCTAGCCGTTCAAGAGGGGCCACGTGGCGGGCACTACGTTGAGGTAGGCCTGCGCGAGAAGCTACGAATTCAGCGGGAGAGGGAGAAGAGGGGTAGGGAGACCCGCCCTTCCGCGCCAACCCCCCAGGATCGGCCCCCTGTGGCCGCAGAAACGGGATCTGCGGGAGACTCGGACTGGGTAGACGATCCGTGGGACAACTACCCCGATGCCCCGCCACTACCGCGATGGCCCTTCCCTGGACAAGAAGTAGCTAGACGGGCAAGCAAGGCCCTGGCCCGTCAGGGTAGGCTCAACGACGACGGAACCGTGTCGCTCTATCACGTAACCATGTCAGATAACGTAGACAATATTCTGAAGGACGGTCTGATCCCCGCTAGGCAGCCCGCGCCAGGGCAAACCTGGAAGGCCGAGCACTCTAGCTACGCCACCTACTTCCACGGGAACGACGACCCCGCGATCCGTGACTACGTTCAGTCCGGCACGCTGGAGGATGGTAGCCCTATTGCTGCAATTATCGAGGCACGGTTGCCCGTCCACGAAGATTTCTTGCGGCGCGTAATCCCCGACGAGGACGTTTCGCCGGACACTAACAAGGGTCTAGAGACGTTGCTACGCGGAGAGGCCGTCGCTATCGTTGGCGGTATTCCCGCGAAGAACCTGCGTGTGTTCAAGACTACGGAACAGCCCGAACGGTGGGACAAGGCACTTAAGGCAATCCCCTACAAGGCGGGAATCCGGCTAGCCCACGGCGATGAGTGGAGCGAGCTAGACGATCTTGACCAGGACATCCACCCCAAGAACGTGGGCGTTCGGGTAGGTATCCCGCCCTATATCGCCCAGGCGGAGGGCGCGGCGGAACCTAGCGAGGAAATCGAGCCGGTTACTACGGAAGAGACCGAGGAGATCTCCCCTAGTGAGAAGATCAAGCCTAGCGAGGAGATTGAGGCACCCACGGTTGAGAAGGGCGCGCCTACCGAGCCGATGGATTCCCGTGCCCACACCGGCAACCGGACGGAAACCACGACGGGGATCGTCACTACAAACCAGGGCGTTGCTGGTTCCACGGACGTTCAGGACAGCCGGAACGCGCCCGTTACTCTGGCCGAGATCGCGCACGCGGAGATGTTGATGCGCCTGGCCGCGATGGGTATCAACAAGGCCAAGACCAACGCGGAATCTGACCTTCCTAGCCGCTTGGACAAGCGCGGGAAGCGCCGCTGGCCGTCCCCGCTCGAGCGCGTCAACCAGGAGATCGGGCGGGCGAAGAAGGCAATAGAGAACGCAACGCGTGCCCTATGGCGCGAGGAGATAGACCTGGATGCCTGGCATAGCCAGATGAAGGCGGCGGTTGACGACCTCTACGGCAAGTCCGCTTACGCTTCTGTCCTACGTCTAAAGGAAGCGCCGGACGTTCGGGCGCGGGCGCGGGATAACCTTCTGGTCGAGCTACGCCACCAGCATCACTTCCTCGACCGCTTCCGCGACGACATGGCGGCGGGCAGGGTTAAGACCGAGAAGCAGGCCGTCTGGCGCGCCAGGCTCTACGGTGAGGGCGCGGGCGGTCTATACAACCAGACCGTTTCCGAGAATCTACCACAGATGAAAGCCTACTGGCACATGACGCCTACCGCCGCGCACTGCAACACGTGCCTTCAAATGGCGAAGGATAGCCCCTGGCCCTCGCACCAACTACCGCGCCTACCACGCGACGGCAGCACCGATTGCCGTGGTAACTGCAAATGTTTCCTCACCTATCGGCGGGCCAAACCCCGCTACACGATCCGGCGCAAGAAAAAGCAGAAATAGCCCCCCACAGCCGTAACAAAACCGCTGCACCTCTCGTCTTATATGTCAGGAGGTGCAAAACCATGTGGACAATCAGCAGATTCGATACGGCGTCTAAGGTCAAGGCCCTTCGAGCGGCGGGCCTTAGCAACGCGGACATCATAGCGGCGGCCAAACAGGGTCTGGTTGAGGCTCTGCTAGGCTAGAAGGAGGGGTCATCATGAGGAAGCTATCGCTACGCCGTCCGATCACAGTCATAGCACGCCGCGACGAGGGCGAGCACAACACCTACAACGTCCGCGCCCACAGCCTGGAGGGTGAGGCCTGTCAGGGGGCTGGCGGCTCTTGGAGCATTGACGCCTACACCGCCTACACCGGCGGGGAGAAGGGCGATACGGTTCACGGCCACGCCCTGGGCGACTTCGTGAAGGACACCGTGGAACTCGTCACCGAACTGCGGGAGCTGCACGGCGATCCCGTTTCGGGCAAGGCGGTCATGGAGGCCCTCTGGGGTCTCGAGAACCGCACCCCGCTGAAGATCTTCGTGCCCGCCGACAACGTGGATGGGGTTACGGGCTAGGAATGGGCACGCTCCTTAGCTTCGAAGTCTACCGCGCGATGAAAGACCTGGCGGAGCTACGGCGGTTCTACGCCGAACTGGAGAAGGAACACGCCCTCCGCCACTTCGAGGAGGAGCAAGAGCTTGCACACAAGATCATCCAGTTCCCCGTGGAGCGCACCCGTAGCTAGCCGTAACACAAGGACGCGCCGGATCGTTATGACAGATAGGAGGCGGTTCTGATGGTAGAAGTTGAGGAAAAGGCCCCAACGGAGCGCGCGGCACTACAGCACAAGTCTGACGACTACCTGGCGTGGTTGGGGCAATTCCGTCCGCTCACCGAGATTCATTTTCGGGATGGTTCTATAGCGCACGTCCGGTTTGACCGTATCGACGAGACCATCGCGCTACACCGCGAAGAGGAACGCGGGGGACGGCGTGAGCCTCCCCTACTCACAGAACCCGAACCTACCGGCAAGGTCAAGCGCATCTACCTCTGGAAGGACGAGACGCCACCGGTAGGGGCTACGGTTTCCGAGGGACGCACCGGCGGGCGCTACTACGAGGTCGTCGAGGGCTACCGCTGGCACAAAGGAAAGCAGGTTCCGAAATGACTCAAGTAGGACAGTTTGTTGAGATCTGCCGCGCGGCGGATAACGTGGTTATCCACACGGCGGGCCACGTTCTGGCCGTTGAGCGCATGAGCGGCTGGGGGCGTTCCTGGGAGATTGTCTCCATCCGCGTTTCTCTGGGCAGATTCGGCACCAGGGATGTTGTAACGTTCGGGGATCACATCCGGCCCGTCTACACACTCGCTCAGGAAGAGCGGGATAAGGCACAGGGTAAGAATCCTGCGGACGCCCGCAAAGACCCCGAAAGAACGACTACTGACAAGGTTCTGGGGCTTTCCCGAACTGACCCCCCACCGCCCGAGCCATTAGTGGACGTTTCTGCCCTAAAGAAGCTAGAAACCCGCCTGGGGTGGACACGTCACGAGCCGGAGGAAGAGGATGCCGAAACCACGTAAGCGCACAACGCGGGGCGGCGACCCTAACTGCACACACCACTTCATCCTAGACCGGCCCGTATGGATGTCTGACATCAAGTTCTTCTACGAGCACGGCGTCTGCAAGCTATGCGGCGCGCATACGGAATTCCTGCGGCCCGAATTCCCCGAATTCGAGGACACCATCATACTAGCGCCAGAGGAGGATAAACTCAATGTCCGAGGACTCGAAACCGATCCACCTGACCCTGACTGACGCCTGGCAGCTAGAAGAGGTTCTGCGGAATGAGTGCGACCCCACCCGCATGGACGCGGGCCATTGCTTGCTACTCCGCAAGCTGCAGGACGTTGTTCTAGACCTAACGTTCCCGCACGGGGTGGATACCACGGCGGGGATCGCCAAATATGGCGCGGCATATAGCCCTAGCGCGGACGCGAAAACAGTAGGAATCACCCTGGAAGAGGCGTGGGTGATAGCACGGTCATTATCCCGTCAGGCGTATGACGGGGCGCGGCAAGTCCTGCTGCAGGTCTTCTTTGTCCTGTGGCAATTCGACCGGCCCTTCGACCTCGACAGCTATCACCTGGAGCCGGACACAGAAACGCAGACAGACCTCCCGCCGTTCATGCGGGGGTTCAAGCTAGAGGAGAATCCTTAATGGACATTGACATGCTACGCGAGCTTGTTGGCGAGATTCGCCTGGTTAGGAAGGCCCTGGAGGAGATCTCCAGGGAGATGCGCCGTCGTGACGCGCGCGTTGTGCAGCTTCCTCAGTTTCAAGGCAAGCCGCTACCACCACACCATCCTCCCCGCAGCGATCCTCCAGAATTCAACCTCAACCTGAGGGGGAAAGAGAGCGAGTGATGTCCGGCGACGGGGAGCAGCGAGTAAAGAACCCGTTGACCGGCGGGGAGAAGGGCTCCAAGCCCGCACAGCTATTCTGGGCTCCCCCAGAGGCCGTGCTAGAACTGGCCAAGGTCTACGGGCACGGTAACGGCAAGTATGCCCCCCACAATTTCCGTAGGGGCTATAACTGGAGCCTCTCTTACAACGCCCTGATGCGGCACGTCCTAGCGTCCATCAGCGGTGAGGATATCGATCCGGAGTCGGGCCTGCCCCACATGGCACACGCGGCCTGGCATTGCCTGGCGCTCCTACAGTTCCTTATGGATCAGCAGGCGGGTAGGCAGCCGGTTGAGCTAGACGACCGCTGGAAGGGGGAGTTCCATGAATGACAACGATCTTCCGTGCATCATTTGCGGCGTGGAGGGGGCGGAGTTGGATTGCGAGACCTGCGGGGAACCTATCTGCACGGACTGCGTAATGGACGCCCTGGGCGGCTACTACTGCCCCGCTTGTTGGGACGACGTGCGGGCTAACGCCACCATCAATAGGGATCAGGAGAATGAAGATGGAGCCCTATCAGGCCCACATCGTCCTGCGTGACCACGTAGGCGCGCCCCAGATCCGACCTGGTGACGACCTGCCGGTTAGCATCACCATGACGGGCGTCGTCTGGGTGGTGGAGGAGCGGACAGACGACATAGTCGTTGCCGCTTACAAATGCAGCGACGGCGGCTGGACGGAGGTTTGGGCCGTTGCGCGGACGGCAGTTATTAGGCTGACCCGCGTAGTAACGATGGCGCTGGAGGAGGCATAGTGAGCTACCGGATCGGCTTTGACGTTGACGGCGTAGTGGCCGACTTCCTGGCCACCTGGACACGCTACCTGCATGATGTTGCGGGGACGCCGAGCCATACCTATTCGGATACTACCACCACCGACTTCGCCGAGCAATACGGCGTGAGCAAGAAAGCGGTTGACCAGGCCTGGCGCGCGTTCTACCGGACAGATAACGTCTGGGAGAAGATGCCTAGCTTGATCACCGACGACGAGTGGTGGCGGCTGCGCTGCCTCTCGGATACCTGGGACATCGCCTGGATAACCGCGCGGCGGGATAGCAAGGGGCGCTCCGCCCAGGCGCAAACGGCCCGCTGGCTGCAATGGCACCTGTTGAAGGAGCCGGTCGTGTTCGTGGCCGAGCACATGCCTCTGAAGCACCTGATATGTGAGCAGCTAGACATTCGCATCATGGTGGATGACCACCCGAAGGCTATCAAGGCCCTGGCGGACGCGGGGATCGCGGTGATCGTGCCGAGCTACCCCTACAATGCGTCAACGCCAGAACAGCCAGACGGGTTCATGTATGACCTGATGCACTATCCCAGGGTCACGCGTGCCCCAAACTTCGGGGCCATTCTGGACTTCCTAGAGGAGTGCGATGGCAAACCTCATTAGGCGCGGAACCCGCGTTACCATCATCACGCCGAAGGGCCAGCGGTTCCAGTGTTTCACTGGGAGCGGTGGCACCGTTATGATAAAGGGGGAGACCGACCGTGAGGGGATGTTCGGGCGGGGGTGGTTTCTGGTCTCCATAGACGCCGCGCGCGGGGCGCAGGCATGGTATCATGAGGATGAGCTACATGTGGGCTGAGATGGATATGGCACTGGCTTTGACCTGCGTGGCGGCCCGTAGTCTAACGGGGCTGCCGATTGAACATATCGAGGCGAGGCTGGCCCCGTGTTGGGCGGTGCACAACGCGGACGATCCCAACTACTGGCGCTACATCATCGCCACGTGCACTAGGTTGACGGCAACGATAGAGGGCATAACGTTTCAGTTCGCCGAGTATGAGGGCAGCACTATTGCCGAGAGGCTACTGGACGATCTGCCCTACGCGCCGGACGCAGTAGAGTGGGCATACAACTGCGTCCTTCTCGAGCGGGAAAGGGAGGCATCATGATGCACGCAACCTACTTCAATGACACAGGGCGCACGCTGATGGTTCATGCTGGATCGTCCGGCGTGGCTTTCAAGGCCGTGCCCCCAACTCACTACTTCTGCATCGAGGTTCCAGACGGGCGCTACTCCTTCTTCAAGATCTGGGGCGACGACGTGATCCTAATAACTACGGTTTCCGAGCCGGTTTGCCCGCCCCCGCCCCTACCGAAACCGGCGAAGGGGGTTTGCTTCCTCTGCGAGCGCCCACGCAAGTCCAACTGGCATTACGAGGACGAGACGATCTGGATAGCCACCTGCCCGTTCTGCGGCAACATCGTGGTGGCATCCAAGACGCACGGCAACTGGACGGATACACAGGAGTTGCTGCGGTTGCTGCGGCGCGGGATGAAGAGGTATCCGGATATGCCCTATCGGTTTGACGGGCCGAACCGTGGATGCTTCCCTGGTCACCCGCACCTGCACCTACTTCCGAAGGAGTCCAAGTGAGGACGATCCTAGTAGGTTCACAGTGTAGCATCAAGACGTGCGGTTGGGTCTACGGCTACCGCCCGTCCAAGCCTAAGGATTTCCCCTTCGGGCGGTTCCGTCCGGCGGAGGTAGTCAGGTATTGCCCACGGTGTGCGGGGGCGTCAGTGGCCATCCAGTGGCCGCTGATGACGGATCTGCCAGTATTCTCTGTTTCTAGCTGGAAGAAGGAGGTCGCTTAATGGAAGGGACGCTAACCATTCGGAATGGGAAGGTATACGTCCGCAAGTGCTGCGGAACGGAGATCCTGGTAGACCACTACCTGACACCGTTGGAGGGCAAGGCGGTGCGCCTAGAACAGCACTGCGACGGCAGCTTCCGGATCGTTCCCCTTGACCGTGACCGCGTGCAGGTTAACACATCGCTACTACGCGTGCAGCACGGCGAGCGCACGACACGCTATGCGGACGGGAACGCTCGTGAGGCCGCGATCTGCCGGATTTGCGGGCAGCCAGTGGGAGGGATGTAGATGCCATACGTCAAGAAGAACATACGAGAGAAGCTCGACAAACACATCGAGAGGCTGGCGAAGGAGCTTAATGAGGATCGGCCCTTCACCCTGGACGGGGCCGGACACCTCAACTACGCCATCACCCGCCTGGTCATGCTGACAGCCTTTCCCGAGGGGCGTTTGTCCTATGCCGGTATCGCCCTGGTCACGGGCGTCCTGGAGAACGTCATCCAGGAGTTCTACCGGCGGGTAGCGATGCCCTACGAGCACCAGAAAATGCTCGAAAATGGGGACGTGTATTAAGGAGGAACCATGAAGATCACGATTTACCTCTGTGGGCCTATTACGGGGCTCACCTATGATGAGGCGGTTGCGCGGCGCGACGAGATCGCCATACCGCTGGAGAAGCGCGGCGTAGAGGTTCGCTCGCCCATGCGCGGGAAGCGCACCCTGTCGCACCAGTATCGTAACAAGCCGCTGCCGTCCGGCCACTACCGCGCGGCCATGTCAACGGACTCGGCCATCTTCGCCCGAGACCATCACGACGTGTCTACCGTTGACGTTATCGTGGCAGACTTCCTGGGCGCAACGAAGGCGAGCATCGGCTCGATGTTTGAGCTGGCCTGGGCGTCGCACATGCACAAGTTTGTCGTCCTCATCATGGAGAAGGAGGACAACCCTCATGAGCACGCTTTCGTTCGTGAGGCTGCGAGCTGCCGCGTGTCTAGCCGCAAGGAGGCCGTCCGCGCCGTCCTAGAATTTGCCGGACTGGATGTGGATATCGAAGACGAAGAGGCGTAACACATCGCTGGTCAGCCGCGTCTTATATGTCAGGAGGTGGCTAATATGGCGAAGCTGATAACTAAGGGAACCACGATCCTGGCCCGCTGGCGCAAGGACGAGAAGACGCCGGACGACGATCTGGTCAGCGAGCGCACCAGGGAATACGCTATCCGCAGCAGCGGCGTTGTCCTGAAGCGCGTCACGGTTCTATTCCGCAGTGACACGGGCCACCACGACTACGGGTGGGAGGTCTACGCCAGGGGCCACGTAGGTTACACCGGCTTGGACGACTACATTCGCCGTCTAGACGAGAACCTCACAGCGAAGGGCTTCACGCGGGTAGTATGACCACTCTCAACTGGCCCCGACCACAGAGGCACAACTCGAGGCAGTGCGGTCTCTGGTTGAGACACCTAGACCCGAAGGCGCTGGATGTGTTGATGTTCTACCGTTTCCACCGCCGGTCTGCACGGGGCTACATCGGCGTGACCTCGCCGGAGGGCAACCACTACCGCGTTTACCTGGAACCGGAACGGCCTACCCTTACCTGCATTTGCGGCGACTACGAGCACCGGCACATGTTCGGCAGCACTCTCTGCAAGCACGGGCGCGGCGTCCGCGCGAGATACGACCTTAGGACGTTATAGGAGGGCAGCAATGCGGAAAATCAACGTTTTCATCAACGCCCACGTGCTCGAGAAGTGGATGGGCTACCGGCCTAGTGACACTATGGTTCTAGCCTTCTCCTTCGAGGCCCAGCCGCCCCCGCGCTACGTCACCAACGAGGACGCCTGTGAGTGGGTATTCCACCTGTCCAATGCGCCGGACGAGATGCTTGACTATCATGAGCGCGAGCTTGCACGGCTCTACCGCGCTAGAGGGCTTGCAAGTCTTAGCGTAGGCGACGTCGTTGAGGTTGACGGCGCGCGGTTCGCTTGCGGAGGCACGGGCTGGACGGAGCTGAAGTGATGGATCAGCATTTTGGCCAGGCGATCTACATCAAGGGGCACGGCGAGATCCTCGTCCGCTTTGAGACCCTTTGCGGGCGGCGGGTCAAAAACCCCGCGCTCGTAGTGGAGCGCCCACTAGAGGTCACTTGCAGGGGCTGTCAGAAGAAAGCCCAGCTCATCCTAACAAATGACACGCTGCGCTTGCTGCTATGGAACGAGATGCCCCGCGTGAGCGCGTGGCAGGCTCCGTGGATCAAGGAGGTAACATGAAAGTCTTCTGCGGAAGTGATGGGCGGGAGATGCGCTGCCTGGAGTTCAGTATCTTCGTGCGCGACGGGAACTTTCTCCGGCAGGGAGATCTCTACGAGTGCAGTTGCGGCAATCAGGTCGTGACGGACTGCGGCGCGCCCTTCGGCTTGCTCGATGCTCCCCACACCTATTCCCGCGTCATGGCCGCGTTCGAGACCGCTGACGTGCCCTACCTATCCCCTCGCACCATCGCGGAGAGGTTCTAATGGCCCAGCTAGCCGCTATCAAGATCGGAGACCACTACGCGGTTGCCGATCCCGATTGCCTGATAATGAATGGCTACCTGGTTAAGGTCGAGGCTGTCCTGCCTGGCCGGTGGTTGCTGGTTTCGTTTGCCACCCGTTCCCTACGCACGCTCAAGGCGTGGGGCGTCCCCATAGAGGAGAACACGTGGTATCCCGTCCGGCCTAGACAGGTGCGGCGGCTCACGGATACCGAACGCTCCCGCCTGCAAATCCCCTAGAAAATTCTTCGAAAATAGCCCCCAGGGGCGTAACATGTGCCCTGCCTCAGCCGTCTTATATGTCAGGAGGTGGGCAATATGAAACTGGTTTACGAGGACGGCGAATACAGGGCTTACGACAGCTTCCTTCAGAAGGACGCCCTGAAGACTGCGGGTTTCCGCTGGTCTCGCGCCGCCCAACGTAATGACCTCTACTGGTTCACCCCCGACGCCTCGGTAGCGGCCCCCTTCGCCAACTACGCCGATCCCGCCACTCGCGAGCAGCTTGCACAGGCTGCTGCCCTGCGTGAGGCCTCCATCGAGGCCAGCCGCGCCACAGACGCCAAGATAGACGTTCCCGCGCCGGACGGCTTCGACTACATGCCCTTCCAGCGCGCGGGGATCGCCTTCACGCTCGACCGCCCGAACGTTCTCATCGGCGACGAGATGGGCCTGGGCAAGACCATTCAGGCCATCGGCGTTATCAACGCGGACGTTACCATCCAGACCATCTTGGTGGTCTGCCCCGCGAGCCTCAAGCTCAACTGGAAGCGGGAATTGACCCGCTGGTTGACCCGCCCCTACGACGTTCAGGTTCTGGGCGCGGGCGACACCCTTGAGGAAGTCAAGCGGGGCTCAGTTTTGATCGTTAACTACGACGTTCTGGACAGATTCCCCCACCTGGGGCGCGGAACGTTTGACCTCATGATCGTTGATGAATGTCACTACGTTAAGAACCCCAAGACGAAGCGCGCCAAGCTCGTCTCCGGCCTACAGGCCAGGCGGCGGGTCTACATGACAGGCACCCCAATAGTTAACCGGCCCGTCGAGCTATGGCCCATCATCAGCGCGCTTGACCCCAAGACCTGGACACAGTTCTTCCCATTCGCCAAGCGCTACTGCGACGCCAAATACAACGGGTTCGGCTGGGACTTCGGCGGCGCAAGCAACCTCGAAGAGCTTCAGACCAAATTGCGGGCCACCATCATGGTTCGCCGGTTGAAGTCCGAGGTTCTCAAAGAGCTGCCCGCCAAGGTTCGGCAGGTCATCGAGCTTCCGGTCAACG
>CAZVFG010000005.1:20139-36741 GCA_964626125.1 uncultured Methanoregula sp. | reverse complement strand
CAAGGGGTCGGCAACCATTGTTGATTTGAGGACGGTATTGACCGTGATCTCCTGCCGGAACTGTGCGATAGGGTTTCGTGCACCGTTGTAATGGTTTTTAACGGGGACCAGCGCGAGCTGCTCACGGGTTAATGGATAGCGGTGCATATAATCGGTCGCGATCATTGCGTAGAGCCCCGGAAACGTTGCCCCCACAAACCCCTCCCATTCACGGTCAGCGGCGCCGGTGAGGGTATCAGTGCTTGCGCCAGGTTCCACATCGGTCATCTTCTCGACACCTGCGGCAACAACGATGTCTTCCATCCCGCTTGCGACCGCAATCACCGCCTGCCGGAACGCAAGCCCGCCTGAAGCGCAGGCAGCTTCCACTCTTGTGGAGGGAATATGGTGCGTGGCGAGACCGGCGTAGTCAGCAATGAGCGCACCGATATGCTCCTGCTCGATGAACCTGCCCGCACTCATATTGCCTACGTACAACGCGTCAATTTTTTCACCCGACAGCTGTGCATCTTCCAGCGCAAGGGCACCTGCTTCGACAAAAAGATCCCGGAAGGAACTCCCCCACTTCTCACCAAAGGTGGTGCACCCGGCTCCGATTATGGCAACAGGTCTCATGACTGCATCACGATCTTTCCCTTGTGCCGCGCATAGTGTGCATAATCGAGGTAGATGGGGTTTTTAAGAAGTGCATCGACCGATGGGGCGGCATCGCGGTTGAACGCCCCGCCTTCAATTGCATCAGTCACTTCGATGTCGAACGCATCGCTTCCCGCACCTGAACCAAATGATGCGACAAAGATCCGGTCACCGGGTTTCGCGATGTCGAGTGTTGCAGCAAGCCCGATGGGAGACGACGCTGAGTAGGTGTTACCAAGGCGCGACACCACAAGCCCCGGCCTGATCTGCTCTGGCTTGAACCCGAGGGCTTTGGCCACTTTCTGCGGAAATTTTGCGTTCGGCTGGTGGAAGACCGCGTATTCGTAGTCCTGTGCACTCTTTTTTCTCTGTTCAAAGAGAAGTCGCGTTGCTCCCTCAACATGCTTGAAATAGCCGGGGTCACCCGTAAACCGTCCGCCATGGCGTGGATAGTCCTGCCCCTCCCGTCGCCAGAAGTCCGGGGTGTCAGTGGTGTACGAGCATGTATGATGGATGATTGCAATGGGGTTGTCCCACCCAATGAGAAAGGCAGCACCACCGGCAGCAGCAGTATATTCCAGCGCATCGCTTGGAGCCCCCTGAGCAACATCAGATCCAATCGCAAGACCGTACGTAATCATCTTACTTTTAACCAATCCCATACATGTCTGGATTCCTGCGGTTCCCGCCTTGCATGCGAACTCAAAATCAGCAGCGGTCATATTCGGGGTGGCACCAATTGCTTCACCGACCGTGCACGCCGTCGGTTTCACCGCGTAGGGATGCGACTCACTTCCGACATAAACCGCACCGATCTCCTCAGGATCGATCTTTCGTCTGGAAAGTGCATTTCGTGCGGCTTCGACGGCAATCGTGGCCGTATCCTCATCCATATCCGGAACCGATTTTTCAAAGACGCCGAGCCCGCCGGAAATGTCTGCAGCATTCGCGCCCCAGACCCTAGCGATCTCCTCGACTTTAATCCGGTATCTCGGTATATACACACCATAGGTGATGATGCCTACCATTCCTGTGCCCTCAATACATTCACGATCTTCTCGGTCTCCATGTCAGTACATAAAACCGTGATTCTGTCACGCTCAGCCATCTTTTCTACGATCGGGTGGACATCTGCCTTATCGATCCCCTGCAACACAACACACCGGGGTTTGAACGGAGTGACACGGATCGCCACCATCGGGGACTTTCCGGTTGAGACATTCGTGAAGATCAACGATCGTTCCGTGCTCCACCCATATATGCGGTTGAATTCGTTGCTCGAGAGCTGCAGGATCGCGTTCAGGCTGTTAATCACCGTATACCCATGAATTGCCTGATCGATAGACCCACAGAGAAGCGTGCATCCAATCGCATCGGCAAACCGCTGGAGTGGGATCGGCGTCGCATACTCATGCATGTCATAGATTACATCGTCATCCATGCCGGTGTAAAGCATGGAGGAAAACTGCTGGATGTGTCTCCCGCCGGATTCCTCATCAATCGCAAGGATCGTGTCTACGATCTTACCCACAATAGCGGTACCAGGGCTTTTTCTCCTCCCCCCTTCATAATCGCTGATGACGGAGGGAGAGACACCGAGGCGTTCCGAAAGGATGCCGGGTGCAATCTCAAAGTTCATGCGCCATTTTTTCAGTGCAATTCCCGGGGAGTCCGACAGTGTGATCTCACCCGCCATTTTTTCAGCGAGCTGATTCCGCACACCGGTTTTCATGTTCTATAACAACGACGCCCCTTATTAAATAATTAACGAACTCTGGTTCGACAGTGAACGAAATTGATCCCAGGGGCAATCCATAAATAATAAGCATCCCAATTTTGATAAGCATGCTGATGGCGGAGGAGATTCCGTATCTGAAGATGATCGCCCTGATGGGCGGGTGCAAAGGACCGGTCTTTGTCTCGTCCCAGAAGATCGCAGAGACATTGCACACCAGCCCCCAGACCGCATCACGTCGGCTCAAGGCGCTCGAATCGCAGGGGCTGATCACCCGTACGGTTACTCCTGAAGGGCAGCACATCACCCTCACAAAGCAGGGGGAAGAGGAACTGCACAGGGAGTATATGGATTACTGCCGTCTTTTTGCCGCTGAAAGCGGTACGTATTCTCTGACGGGAGCTATCATCACCGGGCTTGGTGAGGGGAAGTATTACATGAGTCTGGCCGGCTACCGGCAGCAGTTCGGGTCCCTTCTTGGGTTCGAGCCGTACCCGGGAACACTCAACATCCGCTTGTCCCCTTCAAGCCTCCCCGTTCGGAAAAAGATTGATGCGCTCAACTGGATCAGGATCAAGGGTTTTTCTGCCAACGGCCGGACGTTCGGTGATGCCCGCTGCCTCCCGTGCAGGATCGGTAATGTTCCCTGTGCGATTGTGATCCCGGGCAGGACGCACTATCCAGACGACGTTATCGAGGTCATTGCACCGGTTGCCCTCCGGAGACACCTTGGGATTGAGGACAGTGATACAGTGATAGTTGAGGTGGGTTGAGTGATTGAAGACGCACTGGCAGCACTGAGGGAAGGCAGGTTCATCCTCCTCTATGATTTTGATGACCGCGAGAAAGAGACGGACTTTGCCATCCGTTCGGATGCGGTCACCCCACAGCATATCGTGCAGATGCGCAGGGATGGAGGGGGTTTGATCTGCACCGCTGTCCACCCCCTTGCGGCGCAACGCCTGGGCCTGCCGTTTGCAAGCGACGTGCTCCGCTCGATGGTTGTGGCTGAACGCGAGGGAGATATCCCGTACGACCGGAAGAACCACTCATCCTTCTCCATCTGGGTGAACCACCGCGGCACGTTCACCGGCATCACAGACCGCGACCGCGCCCTGACCATCACCGCGGTCGCGGATCAGGTAAAAAGATCATTGAATGGCGGGGGAACAAACTTCCACGAGGTCTTCCGCACGCCCGGTCACTGTGCACTTCTCCGGGCGGCTGATGATCTCCTCGACCAGCGGCGCGGTCAGACCGAGCTCTCTGTCGCCCTTGCAGAGATGGCCGGCATCACACCCGTGGTCACCGTCTGTGAGATGCTTGATGACAAGAGCGGTCTTGCTCTCTCAAAAGAGGATGCACAACGCTACGCGAAAAAGCACGGGCTTGAGTTTGTCGAAGGGCCGCAGGTGCTGGAGCGGTGGGAGAAAGAGAAAAAATCCCGGTCCTCAAAAAATTCCCCATCATAAACGGGCATCTCCTTTTCCAGCACCTCTCATCATTCTTAATATCTGTATCACGCCAAGTTTTTACAGCATGAAAGTCCCGCTCACCGAACTTACCAGCCGGATGAAATGTTTCAGGGCCCGGATGGACAAGACCCGGCCCGGCTGGGAGATGGCGGCCATAACCGGTAAGATCCCCCTCTACTATTTTACGGGAACGATGCAGGACGGCCTCCTCCTCATCCCGCAGGACGGCGACGCGGTCTTCTGGGTGCGGCAGAGCTATGAGCGGGCGGTTGACGAATCGCTCTTTGCACACATCCGCAAGATGAAGAGCTACCGCGATATTGCTGTGGAGATGAAGACATTCCCGCAGACGCTCTGGCTCGAGACCGAGCAGGTACCGATCGCCCAACTTCAGCGGATGCAGAAGCACCTGCAGTTCAGAGACGTAAAAGCGGTCGACGATCAGGTCGGAGCAATCCGGGCGGTCAAGAGCCGGTACGAGCTCTCCCTTATGGAACACGCGGGGAAGATCCACCGCCACGTGCTTGAGGACCTTGTGCCCGGCATGCTTGCGGAAGGTATCGATGAGGTCACGTTCGGCTGCGACCTGTACTCGCTGATGGTGAAGGAAGGCCACCAGGGTATTATCCGTTTCGGGGGTTTCAATGAGATGGTGCTCGGTCAGATCGGGTTTGGCACGAGTTCCATCTGCCCGATCTGTGTGGACACTCCCGGCGGCGTCTCCGGCATGCACCCTTCGGTCCCGCAGATGGGGAGCCGGGACCGGAAACTTCAGGAAGGGGATCTTGTGGTCATTGATATCGGGTGCGGGTACAAGGGGTACCAGACCGACAAGACCCTGTCGTACATGTTCGGCGGACCCATACCGGAACATGCAATAGAGGATCACTGCCGCTGCGTGGAGATTCAGGACAAGCTTGCGTCCATGCTGAAACCGGGCGCCATCCCGTCAGAGATCTACCGGACAATCATGGCGAGTCTCGAGCCGGAGTTCCTCTCCACCTTCATGGGCTTTGGTGAGCACCGGGTGAAGTTCCTCGGCCACAGCATCGGGCTCTGGATCGATGAGTTACCGGTCATCGCGGAAGGCTTCGACGAGCCGCTCGAAGAGGGGATGGTCCTTGCCCTTGAGCCCAAGAAAGGGATCCCGGATGTCGGCCTTGTCGGGATCGAGAACACGTTTGCCGTGACCCCGCAGGGCGGCCGGTCACTCACCGGCAAGAGCAGGGGACTTATTGAAGTATACTGACGGACACTATCGTCTTTACCAAGGCCGGTCGGACTGACAATCGGGAGATCCGGCACCTATACCGGTATCTGCTCACTTCTTTGCCAGTTTTTTCAGAGTCGCTTCCGGCAGCATCTTTGCGATGCTCATCTTTGTGGGGCAGCGGCCGAGCTTCAGTCCCTGCTTCTTTGCCTCTTCCTTGAGCACTTTGGTGTCAATGTCTTTGATGAGTGCACTCAATTCTTTCTGCTCCATAGGTATCGGTGAGTAGTAGGTGCACAGGGAAATAAGGTTTACTGAAAAATGCTGGAATGGTAATGTAAAAATATTATATCTTAACCTGCGCCAGCGCTTCGTACGCCATCTTCCGGAACGTTGCAGGATCGAGAGAAGGATACTGCTCTTTGATCCGTGGGGTATCGGGAGCCGTGCCCTGCGCAAGGGCATCGATCCGGTCGAGGGTGGAGCGTGCGGCATCGAGCACCCAGAGATCGCGGATTTCACGATCGACGACGGTGATCGATTCAACCCGGACAGAAACGAGATACGCTCCATCCGGGGTCTGGTAGATATTGGGCTTTCCCACCACCGCAACAAAGGCAGGTGTGTCGATCTTTGCCAGTTGCTGCATCGCCTCCGGCTGGTAACTGCCTGCCATCACAAAGAATGTGCCGGTCGGGTCCACAACACGACCGCGGTAGAAAACGTTCTGGTCCCCTTGCCGTTGTTTTTCGGTGAGTGTACCGACAAGAAATATACGGTTGCAGCGCTGGCCTGAAGGGAGCAGGACAAAGGTGGGACTTTTTTCATCATCGCCGTCCCGGAACTGGTAGCGGCACTCGCGGAGTTCACCGGCAAATACCCTTCGTGCCGGTTCACGCT
Organism: uncultured Methanoregula sp.; assembly: GCA_964626125.1. GTDB lineage: Archaea > Halobacteriota > Methanomicrobia > Methanomicrobiales > Methanospirillaceae > MVRE01. The sequence continues at coordinate 30,785 of CAZVFG010000005.1, read as the reverse complement.
CAAATCCCCCGTCCCGTTTTGTCTGAGATGGGGTCCCCCCGTTGCTCATGCTGCACCTCCGGCCCGGTTGAGGAGTGCGGTATGTTCGCTGGTCTCCATCTTCAGCCGCTCGCATGCCCTGACAAGAAGGCGGTTGTCGATCTCCCTTCCACGACAGACTACATACCTGCCCAGAACTGTATCGCGCATGCGCAGGAAGACCTCATCCATTCCAAGCGGGTTATTTTCGGCAAGTTCCTTTGCAGCATCAAGGTTCATACCCGTGAGCGACTCCACGACATCACGCTGCAACAACATGTTGTATGTCTTTTTTCCGTCGTCCAGCCATCCTTTGATCCGCAGGTCATACACAAACTTCGGCTGGATCTCATGGATGGGGCAATAGTTCTGCCGCGAGAGTGCACGGTTGCACCCGTCCACCGGGCAACGCTTGATGAGCCCGGAACCAGGCGCAATGTGAACAATGGTACCACGCACCTCTGTATCGCCGCCGCTGACAGCGATATCCCCTTCCTCCTGCATGAACGTTGCTGTGCTCAGGTTGAGTGAGATCCTGCCGTTGAACTCCTCCACCATCGCATGGAAGATGGTATAAACGGTACCCACCGCGAGTTTTTCTTTACCCGCTTCCTTCCAGATGATGAATTTCACCGTGCCGGACTCGTCACCAAGGATGCCTGACTGAAGCATCCGCTCGTGGGTGACTTCCCACTCCTGAACTATCTTGGCCCGGACGCTGCCGATACCGGGTTTCAACTCATCAATCTTCACCGTGGACGGGATGAGGGTACGGTCTTCAACAACCGGTTTAATCGCCGTGCCCGAGTGTATCTTTAAGTTTGCGACGCCCCTGAACTCATCCACAACCGCAGATTCAATGCGGTACCAGGCGCCTTCCTGCATCTTTGGGGCATTTGCTTTCGCCCACGTGACAAACCGGATTGCACCTGTAGCATCAGCAATGATTCCGCTCTGGGCAATGGAGGGTGATGGTGGTGACAGGATTGAGACCACCTTCCCCTCTATGGTCACCCATTCACCGGGGGCAATATCGGCAATGGAACGGTCCTCTTTTGACCTGGCACTTCCACCGCCACCACCGCTGGTTCCGATACCGGTGAGGTTGAACTCCTTTGCCAGTTCATTTGTTACACTGCGTTCCGCTTCTGCAGGCTGGACACCGAACTCTTCCACGAGCCGGCGCAGTTTCGCCTCGATCTTCCTTTTGTCGACGCTCTGTCCTTTCTGACCGATTTTTACGGAGATTCTTTCTGTTGTCTGGGAAAAATCCATAATTCTACATCTCCAGTGATACATCGTTTCTTATCATGTCTTAATGTTACGGAGTGCGTGTGGCGAAAGTGAAATTCACGTCACAGTATGGCGATATAGTGAGGTTTATGTCATTGAACGGTAACTAATTCTGATATGGTTGAATTAACGGCAGACAGTACAATCTACGATCTTCTGAAAGCAAAACCCGATGCAGCAGAGGCACTATTCAAGTTCGGCATGGGATGTGTCGGCTGCGCAATTGCCCGCGGTGAGACGATTCGCGAAGCAGCCGAAGCGCACGGAATCCCCCTTCCGGAGCTCCTCAAAGCACTCGGCGTAAAAGAGTAGTTAAGATTCCTCTTTTAACCGAACTTTAGGACTCGTTCGATCCAACCCGTTCGATCCCAAGAGTAGCTGGTATTCATCATCTCATTGAGGGTTCCCGATTCCACCCGGACTCAAAGAATAAATGATGGTATTCTTTTCATTGGCCTCATGATATCGCCCGGGACCAATGGGTAATCAATGACCCTCTCAACGTTTTCTCGAGTCTCGCAAACGCACAAGCTCATCTTTTGATGCATCGGGGTATCTTTTCAGGTAATCTGCAATGTCCGGTTCATGGAGCAGCGTGCACCGGCTGCAGTTCCAGACCTCCCCACCATTGCTGCTCTCCACCCACTGCCCAAGCGATTTGTCGCCACAGGGATATAACGGGCAGTAGCAGAAGTCGCACCGCTGTCCGGCAAAATGGCATGGATAGTACGGGCAGTTATCAGGGCTCCATTCAACCCAGTGGTCGCCTTTGAACCGGCTAAAAATAAAAAATGACGGTTGGCTCCACCGGGCGGCACCGTCCTGTTGGTGGATTGCTTTCGGTAGCCCGTTGAGTATGGCATCACGTACCCTCATTCCGGCATCCATAGCACGACCGGCTGTTTGGTGTTTTTCCTCCCCCTCGCATGCAGCGATCACCGCGTCATTCGGGGTCCCTGAGATCCCAAGTCCCGCATCCTTCAGGACTTCAGCTTTCGCTTCTGTCGAGACCATGATCAATTCGAGAAGTGCTGCGTCGGACAGTCCTTCACCACTAGTTATGATAATGTTGATGGGACCGCCAATAACGGAAAATTCATTACTGCTTCCCGCGGTGATAAAAACCGTGACAAAATCATACTGGAGCACGCAAGGCTGGCGCAGGGGGATCGCGGTCAGGAGACCAAAAAAGTCCCTCTCAATCCCCGCGCCTGCGGCAACAAACTCGAGTTCCTTTTTCTGGTCCCCGTCGTTCAAAGTGGAAGGTGTGGTGTGGTTCAGGAGCGTGGAGACGCTGCGCATTCCCCCGGAGATCCCGGTGCTTGCGGCGCGGAACGATCCGCGGATGAAAAGCGTATTGTTCTCAAGATAATATCTCATGCAACAGAGTAACGGACCCGGTCTTTCAGTTCCTGCTGCTTCCCGGCGTTCCAGCCGGAGACGTCCTGCAGGTAGCCGGTAACCCTGCTGATCTGCACGACATCATGAGAGCCGCATTCGGGACAGATCGGTTGCTTGCAGAGCGGGCAGTACTCAATCCCTGAGATCATCTCGTGGGAGCAGTGGCAATGGTCGAGCGGACACATGACCTCGAGATGGGTCTCACCGCAATTAGGGCAGGGCGTGGTATCGATAATAAGGTGACAGGTATGGCACTTGTAATGCCGCTCTTTTTCGGGAATTTCTTCGATTCTTTTGTATTTTTCTGCTAAATTCGTTTGCTCTGCGCTCCAATCCATACTACTACATTGCAGGAGTTCTTAATAAACTTTTAGACCGTACCGTGAATCTAATATCGTGTTCGCGGTACGATCTGGAGCGCGCATGCGGATTAAGTCGCAAAATGAAGGTTGTTTATATATACAGTTATTTTCTGCGCCGGAAAAGGGGGAATTCTTTCAAAATCCCTGCCGGAGAGAATAAGGCGGGAAATTATTTTCCTGTGTTTTACCCGGTTCACATCTTACATATGCGGGCAAAATCCTGTGCCATCGTTGCCGGGTCATCCGAGTCGTAGACGGCCCTGCCTACGATGATTCCGTCCACGATCCCGGCAACAGCCCGGATATCTCCGCCCTGTACACCGACACCGGGTGCATAGATCTTTTTTGTACCGATGATCGACCGCAGTTTCTTTACGCGTTCCGGTCGTGTGGCAGGAGCGATAATGCCATCTGCTTTACATGCGATGGCGACCTGTGCGAGATGCTCGGCGACCCCCCCGTGGAAGAACTCGGTGGCACCCGGGTGGCTCATCTCGGCAACAACAAAGCACATCCCCCCGTTATTATGAGCGCTTTCGACGCAGGCCTGTACCGCGTCCCTGCCGGTGAATGCATGGCAGATGATCGCAGAGAATCCAGCGGAAAAGACCTGGTCAGCGATGAGCCGGTTTGTGTTTGGAATATCGGCGACCTTGAAGTCGGCGATGAGCGGGAGCCTGAGACCGGACAGTTCCCGTGTGATTCCCAGTCCCGCGGAAAGCACGAGCGGGTACCCGATCTTGATCGCATCAAGGTACGGAGCGCAGGCACTGGCAACCGTCACTGCACGCACCTTGTCAGGAATATCCAGGGCAAGGATCAGATCAGTCATGGTGCATCCTTTCCATGACAGCGGCAACCAGGAGGGGGAGCGTGATCGTTGCATCCCCGTATACGGTCACTGCCTGCGCTTCTTCAGTAATCTTGCCCCACGAACGTGCTTCGTCCAGCGTAGCGCCCGATAAGCCCCCGAGATCCGGGCGGTCACCGGTAAGCTGTACTGCATAATCAAATCCGTTTGGGGTCATCAGCATGCTCTGGAGGATGAAGTTCTTCGGAACTCCCCCGCCGATTAACAGTGCCCCGGCTTTTTCTGCAGTGAAGCACCGATCCATGAGCGCGGGCATATCTGCAAAGGCATCGACCGTGACATGGTTTTTCTGCGAGAAAAGCCAGTACTGGAGCCCGATCATCGAATCCTGAACCGCAGGGCAGTAGACCGGAATGCCGTTTTTCGCTGCGTTGTGGAGGATCCCTTTTTTTGTGTGGCGTCCGATATGGCCCAGCAGCCCGGAAATGGAGATGCTGCTCTCCGGTTCGAGGGTAGAAAACACATGCTGTATGAATTTTTCAAAATGTTCGAACGCCTCATTGGGGAGATAGACATCGTGAATACGGTTGATCTCATCGTGCCGGAGCTCGATATCATCACAGAAGGCCGTTCCATGGAAGTGCCTGCATCCAATCGCTTCGATAATGTCATGGGTGAGGTTGGCTCCGGTGGAGACCAGTATATCGATATACCCTGCCATGATGAGGTCAGCAACGATACCGCCCATCCCCGCCGGCACCATCGCACCGGCAAGCCCGAAAAATTTTGTGGTTTTTTTGTCGCGCAGCATTGCCTCATAAATGCGGACTGCACGATAGAGTGCGCCACCGTTATATGCCCCTGCATTGCCCATTGCGTCGACCAGCTCCCCGACCGTCATCTTTGGTGTAAGATGTATCTGGGTGACCGGTTCACTGCATTCCTCCGCCATCGGTCCGCCTCACTGTTGCATGGAAGTTGGAAGTGCGAGCTGATAACCTTGTTTTATGTCCGGCATACCGCGGCACAAGGGTTTTGCGAGATGCCTTCTTGCCGTTGGCGGGACTTCGTACCATCCAGATGTAAGCATCCGCGGAATATCCTGCACCTCCGGCTCTCCTGCACGTGCCCCGCATTTTCTGCACTTGTAGCCTTTTTTCCTGCCATCGCTCGTCATCCTTTTTTTACAGAGCGTACAGACCGGGGGACGCATCTTTTTTACACGGGTGAGTGAATACACTTGAATTTTCTCAAGGTTGATGCTCCCTTTTTTGTAACTTCCTACCGCAACGACCTCATCGCCCGGCACGAGCTTGCGGATGATGTGCCGGAATCCTTTGGTCGGTTCGTATGCCATGCATCTCACAGCATGGTTGCCATCACCTAGTGTGAAAAAAACGTGTCCGCCCGTCTTTGTCATGGGAACACTTGCAACAATCCCGTGCACCCTGTACGAAATTCCCTCCCTGAGATTGCCGATGTTCCCATCCAGCAGGTGGGAATCTGTGCCCTGATTGGTGATCCAGATCTGCTCAATTGCCGGCTCTTCTGACGCAACCATCGATCGGGCAACCATCACCCATGAAGGACTTTCACCACGGATACCAAACAGCACCGGGTCCGGGGTATGAGGGACGCAGACCACGACATCGTTTTGTTCATCGATAGTGTCCCATGTGTGTGGAAATGTTGCATCCTGAGCAGCAACCAGGCTGGCTGCATCCACATTTCTTGGAGTACCCCATTGCACGGGTTGCCGATAGACAAGGATCTCGTACGTTATGTCGGGCAGTCTGCTCGACACCGCGGCAGTTGCACCGATCAAACCGCGCCGGTTCTTGTACCCCCGGTAGCGTGCGCCCAACGCATCAAGGATGGCAACCGCGTCGTCGATCTCACAGAAGTCCCGCACTGCCTGCCAGTAAAACCCGGGATCCGGGGGTTGTTCAACGACAACAACGCCCGGGTTGGTGTTCTCGCACAAAAAATCCGCAAGCTCCTCAACCGTCGCGCATGAGATTTCGAACGCCCGGTCAGCATCACCCGCCACATCCAGTGCGATAGCTGCATTTCCCCGTGTTTTGTAGGTCACATTCGGGTTGAGCCTGACGAGCCTTGCTTCACGCACCTGCATATGTTCATGGATCAACCTTCGGGCGAGGACCGCTCCGAGGTATGTGGTGCACATACCCTGTGGCGAGTCCGTGTCATCGATTCCGATCAGCATGTCTATATTAATATATGCAGAGGCTCTATCCATTCTTAACGGCTATGACTCAGGACCGATCGCTCCAGCTGGTGACAAGTGTCATGATCACCGCAGGTTTTGAGGTCTCCGAACGTTTCTCCCTGCGCCCGCGAAGTTTCGACCTTATCGCCAGAAAAAACGGCACCATGCTTGTGATCAAGGTCGTGTCCCATATTGACAGCGTGAGCGATGACGTAGCCTCCGATCTCGAGATCATCGCGCGCCACCTTCGCGGGATCCCGTTGATCGTCGGTGAGCGCGCACGCGATGCGGTGCTTGAGCGCGGAGCCGTGTACATACGGTACGGTATCTATGCAGTGAGCGTTGCCACACTCTATGACTATTTTGTTGAGAAAATCCCACCGCTCGTGTACGCATCTCCCGGTGGGTTGTATGTGAGCATTAATGGTGAAGTGCTCCATGAGATGCGCGAGCGGCGCGGTATGTCGCTTGGTGATCTCGGGCATCTGCTCGGGGTCTCGCGCCGCACGATCAGCAAGTACGAAAGTGGCATGGGTACAACCCTTGATGTCGCGATCAGGATTGAGGAGGTCTTTGATGTTGGCGTGGTTGAGTCCATTGATATCCTCATGCATGAGCCCCAGAAAGACAAGGAGCCCAGAGAAAAGAGGGATCTCCAAAAGCCCCCAATTCCTATCGGGTTCCTTGAAGAGCTTGGCATGAAGCTCCACACGCTCCGTGGCGCACCGTTCCAGGCGCTGGTCACCTTTAACGAACACACCATTTTTACCGGCTATGGTACGGCGCAGAAGGTGATCAAACGTGCAGCGCTCATCGGCAATCTCTCCAAGATCGCAAAGAAGCATGCGATGTGTGTCATCACGGATTACTACAAAGAGAAAAAAATCGGGAGAACTCTTCTGATTGGGGAGGATCGCCTCCACCATCTCCGCGACGGTTCTGAGCTGATCGATCTGATCGGCGACTCATAATGTTTATATAGAACCACAAACCAATTTTAGTGCTAAAAGTGGTGAAACTATGTCACAACAGCTTGGAGGACAACAAATTCTTATTCTCAAAGAGGGCAGTTCACGCACGCGTGGACGCGATGCACAGGGCATGAACATCAACGCCGCAAAGGCGGTGGCGAACGCTGTGCGCACAACCCTTGGTCCCAAAGGTATGGACAAGATGCTCGTCGACACTATCGGCGACGTCGTCATCACCAATGACGGTGTCACGATTTTAAAAGAGATGGACATCGAGCACCCGGCAGCAAAGATGATGGTCGAGGTCGCAAAGACCCAGGACGATGAGGTCGGCGACGGCACCACAACCGCGGTCGTTATTGCCGGCGAACTGTTAAAGAAGGCAGAGGATCTTCTTGAACAGGATGTCCACCCGACGATCATTGCCGCCGGTTACCGGCAGGCAGCAGAGAAAGCACAGGAGTTGTTAAAAGAGATCGCCATCGATGTGAAGGCGACCGACAAGGCGATGCTCAAAAAGATCGCAGAGACCGCGATGACCGGCAAGGGAGCCGAGGCAACAAAGGACGAACTCTGTGAGCTTGTCGTCAAGGCAGTCACCATGGTTGCCGATGAGGATGGCACCGTCGACATTGACAACATCAAGGTCGAGAAGAAGTCCGGTGGGTCTGTCGATGACTCCGAGATCGTCGAGGGCGTGCTGGTTGACAAGGAGCGCGTCCACCCTTCAATGCCAAAGAAGGTAACGAACGCGAAGATCCTTCTGCTCAATGCAGCGGTCGAGTTCAAAAAGACCGAGGTCGACGCGGAGATCAACATCACCAGCCCCGACCAGCTGCAGGCATTCCTCGATGAAGAGGAGCGCATGGTAAAGAACATTGTCGATAAAATTATCGCAAGCGGTGCAAATGTCCTCTTCTGCCAGAAGGGTATCGATGACATCGCCCAGCACTACCTCGCCAAGGCAGGCATCTTTGCGGCACGCCGTGTTAAAAAGAGCGACATGGAGAAGCTTGCACGTGCAACCGGTGGCAGCCTTGTCTCGTCTATCGATTCGATCACAAAGGACGAGCTGGGCAAGGCCGGTCTTGTCGAAGAGCGCAAGGTCTCCGGTGAAGAGATGACATTTGTCGAGAAGTGCAAGAATCCCAAGGCGGTCTCCATCATTGTCCGCGGCGGAACCGAGCATGTGGTCGATGAGCTCGAGCGCGCTATCCACGATGCACTCCGCGTTGTCGGTGTCGTGTTCGAGGACCACAAGGTCGTTGCCGGCGGCGGTGCTCCAGAGACCGAGCTCTCGCTGCGTCTCCGTGAATATGGCGCAACCGTTGGCGGCAGGGCTCAGCTCGCGATCGAGGCATTTGCAGCCGCACTTGAGATCATCCCGCGCACTCTTGCAGAGAACGCAGGGCTCGACCCGATCGATATGCTTGTCGAGATCCGTGCAGCCCACGAGAAGGGCAAGAAGACATTCGGTCTGGACGTATATGCCGGCAAGGCGGCTGACATGCTGAAGGCAGGGGTAGTCGAACCGCTTCGCGTGAAGACGCAGGCGCTCTCCTCCGCAGCAGAAGCTGCAGTCATGATCCTTCGTATTGACGATGTGATCGCATCATCGAAGGCACCCGCAGGACCCGAGGGCGGTATGCCCCCCGGTGGTATGGGCGGCATGGGCGGTATGCCCCCCGGTGGCATGGGCGACTATTGAAAACAGACGCCCTTTCAATATTTTTCCCCTCTTTTTTCATCCCGCGATCGAATTGTGAAAAAAATCCTGAACAAAGTTCAATGATTATTTCGTGGATTTTTTCGATAACCAGAGGTATTTTAACAAACCGTTCCTCAATTATCGTCCATACCCTTTTCGCATTAAAATAGTGTCAGGGATGAAATTCCAGCAGTTACCGGATTGCAGTCAGTGGAACCTTTTTGCCGATCATTTCGGTGACCTTGCCAAAATTTTCAACGGTACAATAGAGGGCGATCGGGTTGATCAACTCCTTACTGCGGATATGCACGACCCTCGGATGAACATAAATCTTGACACTATGCACATCCTGCCATGTGATAAAGTTCTCCTCCTGTGAGATCGCCATCAGGGTTGTGCCTGCTGCATTGACAGAGCCGGACATCAGTGACAGGATAAGCGTCCCGCGGTTGACCTTTTTCGCCATGGGTCCCGCCTCGTAGCCTATCCCCGCGTGATTGATATAGAACGTTGCCAAAAGACCTCCGCCCAACGACCTTGAGAGCGCAGCTATGACCACGAATGCAATCAGTAAAAAGATTAAAAAGAGCACGCCGAACAGCATGAATACTTCGAGACGATTTTGCGCATTGGAAAAGATCACAACAATGGCCCCGATAATGAGTACCGGAATCCCGAGCGCGAAGGCAAGGTCCCGCCAGAGAACCGAATTGGCGACAAGCGGGATCCTGTGCTCCCAGTGCACCCCCCCCTCCCCGCGCCGGATCGCATCGTGTTTCAGGTTGCACGTCGTGCAGTGCCGGTGCCCCTCATTCTCAATCTCTTTCCCGCACTTAGGACACTTCGCCACGATCTCATCCTGCAGGTGTAACCACCGGAACCATGATTCGTGCTCCCAATTCCGGCAGTATTCTGCTGATACAAGATGATCAGAACTCAGAACCGTTTAAGGTTTCTTCTTTTCTCCCTTGATTGGGGGGGTTCGCCATCAATCAATGATATATGTCATGTATGAAGGATCCCAACGGGTGGTGCAACAAATTCATAAACCCCCAACGTGCAGGTACCTCACATGAGCGACCGGTTCATCTTTTTGACCCACCGCACCGATTGTTACCACTGTAAACAGGTGGCGGACCAGATCATCAAGGCTGTTCCCTATAAAGCACAGGTCGCGTGCGACAACTGCGGTGCGACCCGCGTCTTTGTCCCGAGGATCGAGGATGTGAGCAGGCCAGGCACATTCACAGAGATCGGGTGCTATGACACGTGGGAACTGGTCAGTACAGCGGAGTGCCGGAACTGTAAAATAACCGGTCCCCACGATATCACGATCGGGTGTAGGCACTTCACGGTCCGCTGCCGGAACTGCAATTTCACGCACTTCTACAAGTTTGACCTTGAGTTTGTCGCAAAGGATGAACTGAAGGTGCAGTAACAAGGAACGTTCCGGCTCATGGATCCGGTGTCAAAGGACGTCATGCCCAATATATCACGCTCTGTCCGGATTGAATACGCAAGGTGGCATTCGTCTTGCACAGCGTCCGACATCTTTTGTCGACTTCCATCATTCTGGCTGTCATAGGCTGGAACAACAGGTACAGGAAATCGGGCCCTTTTCCCGGTACAGGACTGTGTGGTTCAGTCGTGATGTGAAAAATAATCAGGAAAGGATCGGGGAATGTGCCAGGGGCAGAAAACTGGAGCTTACCTGTCCTCCCTCACCATCTCTATTGCCTTTTTCGGGCATTCGTTTGCGCAGATACCGCAGCCCTTGCAGAAGTTGAGGTCGACTTGGATCTCTTCATTGATTGCGGCGTCGGGACAATACATCTGGCACAGCCCGCACTGG
>CAZVFG010000005.1:4239-20039 GCA_964626125.1 uncultured Methanoregula sp. | reverse complement strand
GATCTCTTCATTGATTGCGGCGTCGGGACAATACATCTGGCACAGCCCGCACTGGTTGCATTTCTCATGGTCAATAACAGGCCGGAACACCCTCCAAGACCCGGTCCTGCCCGCAGCCCCTTCCGTCGGTCTGCTTATCGCAAGGCGTTTGCGCTCACTCATACCGTCATCTCCCGGTACGCGTCGTCAGCGGCTTTGATGTCCCGTTCATCGGTAAACATCTCGGCAATCGCCTTCCTTGCTGATTCGACGGTGATGATGCCAAGCTTTGCGAGCGCGCCGACCACCGCTGTGTCCAGGATCGGCCCTCCGGCAACAACGAGGTCCTCCTTCAGTGCAATGCCGGTGAGGTCGATGTTGTATGTCCTGAACCCTTCAAAATCATGTTTGTGTGCACTGTTCGTGATGACCGTGCCCCCGTGCTTGAGCCCGTGAAGTACGTCGACCACGTCCATGATTCCCGCATCCAGTACAAAAACAAGATCGGGTTGCCGGATCTGGCTGTAGACTTTGATCGGCTTATCGTCGATCCGGACGAACGAGACCACCGGTGCGCCGCGCCGTTCCGCACCATAGAACGGGAAGGCGGTTGCGTACTTCCCGTCACGGATCGCTGCAAGGGCGATAAGGCGGGCGGCGGTCACGCCCCCCTGTCCCCCCCGGGAGTGGATGCGGATCTCAAACATTGTCGCTCACTCCGAACCAGTATTCGTTGCCGATCCGGCGGTTTTTCACAAAACCGGCGATGTCATCGTACGTGACCTCCTGCCCGCCAAGCCCGGCAATCACACTGAAGACACCAATCCTGTTCTTTGCCTGGATGGACTGTGCGAGCACACCGCCAAACCCAAACGAGTAATCGCGGTCGATGACGACAACATCCCGGCCCAAAAAATCGAGCTTAGGGAACGGGCGGAACCAGCGCAGGCGCATGGACCCGGCTCTGATACCTTCTTTACGGAGGTTGTCTGCTGCGACCTCCGCTTCCTTGCCCAGTGTCCCCATCGATACGACAACAACGTCCGCGTCCTCGCACCGGTAGTCTTCTGTGAACCCGTATGTCCTGCCAAACCGTTCCGCAAACTCCTTTTGCGTCGCATCAATAATCCCGAATGAATCCCGCATCGAGCGTTCGATGTCCCAGCGGAATTTGAAGTGTTCATCGGGACCTGTCAGTGTCCCATAGCCCATCGGATTCTTCGGGTCGATCGCATGCGGGAGGTGCAGCGGTGGTATAAAATCGCCCGGCTCGACCATATCGAGCGGCTGCATGTCATGGGAAAGCAGAAAGCCGTCAAGGTTCACCATGACGGGCAGGAGGACGTCGTTGTGCTCCGCGATCCGGAATGCCATGAGCGTAGTGTCATACGCTTCCTGCACGGTGCTTACGTATACCTGCAACCAGCCGGTGTCGCGTTCCTGCATCGCATCGGTGTGTTCCGCCCAGATATTCCAGCCGGGTCCGATCGCACGGTTCACATTCGCCATGACAATCGGAAGGCGTGCCCCGGCCGCCCAGTTGGTCATTTCATGCATATACAAAAGGCCTTGTGAACTTGTGGCAGTGAACGTCCGCACTCCCGTAATGCTCGCCCCGATACACGCTGCCATCGCCGAGTGCTCGCTCTCAACATCGATGTAACGTGCCGGGAGATCACCCTGTGTGATGTACTCTGCAATCTGTTCGACAATCTCGGTCTGCGGTGTGATCGGGTAGATGGCGACCACGACAGGTTTTGCCTGTTTGACCGCTGCCGCAACAGCCTTATTGCCCGTTGCCACTGTCAGCATACGCCCGCCTCCTCCTGTGCGAGCTGCTCCAGGTTCTTTGCAATCCGCTGTTTGAGGATCCCGAGCGTCTTTGGATCGAGCCCCCTGAACCTGCCCTGCGGGGCGAGGTATTCTTCAAGGGGAACCGGTTTTTTCAGTGCGATTTTTGACGGGCTGCTGATCGTCAGGTGCCCGTACTCGCGCTCATAGAGCACCCATATACCGGACTTTACGGCAAGCTTGCCAATCTCAACCGATTTTTCGGTTGAGTAGCGCCAGCCGGGCGGACAGGGGGTGAGAACGTGGATGAATGTCGGTCCGCGGATCGAGAGTGCCTTCTGCACTTTCCTGAAGAGATCCTGCGGGTATGCAGCGCATGCAGTTGCCATATAGGGAGGTTCGTGGGCAGCAACAATCCGTTCGATATCCTTTTTGACCTCGGTCTTGCCTGCCGGTGTCGTTGTCGTTTTGGCTCCCAGTGGTGTTCCTCCGGACCGCTGCATACCGGTATTGCCGTACGCTTCGTTGTCGTAGCAGATGTAGAGGAAGTCGGTACCCCGCTCAAGAGCCCCGGAGAGCGCCTGGATCCCGATGTCCAGCGTCCCGCCATCGCCCGCATAGACGATTACATTCGTCTTCTTTCCCAAAGCGCGCAGTGCATTGCTCATACCTGATGCTGATGAAGCGGCGGCGGCAAACCCCACGTTATAAACCGGTACATTCACTGCAGTGTTTGGGTACATGCCCTGAACCACGCTCGTGCAGCTGGCAGGTATGATGAGCACGGTGTCGGGTCCCGCCGCCTTGAGTACGTAGCGCAGCGAGAGTGAAGCGCTACAGCCGGCGCACGCCGATGTGCCCTTCAGGACAAATTCTTCCTTTGGTAGTTCGGAAATACTATCAGGCTCCTGAAGTCGTTAACGATCGCGAAAAACGGGATCGCGAATCTTGTATTATTGTTAACCCCTGTACAAAAAAGTATCATTCCCGATTATCGGGTAACATACAATCCGGTATGCGAGTTTTCCACAGCGAAAAGATGGGGATGTACGGTTTTTTATGGAATCCGGAATACGGGAATGCATGTGGCTGAATGATAAGATTTTTGATCGTTTGAAACACTTTCACAATGCACGGTCTGAGGTTTATATTGTACTGCACAGCACGCTGTTGTGAGGAGGGAAAAAATCCCTGACGATTCGGAAAGAGCCGTCATATCAGTCCCTCCCGAACTCTCTACCGTGAATGTACCTGTCCCCCTCTCATGGGACACCGGTACGCTTTTTCTTTTATCTTCAGATCTCTGTCGAACGGCGACGCCCTTCATAACCATCAAATATCTTTACGTCGATTTTCTATTGTTCTTCTATGCCTCTCCGATCGGTGAATCTCCCGGGTGTCGGGACAAAGTACGAATTTACGACCGACAAAGGGGATACGGTTGCCATATTCTTTACAAAGTCCGGCACCATCCAGATGTACACCCTCCAGCGGGGGTGCCACACGCCCAGCGCTGCAGAGATGACTCCCATGGAGGCACGGCGGCTCGGAAATATCCTTACCGGTGCGATCATCGAGGCGGAGTCTGAGAGTGTCGAGATCGCGTTCTCTGCGCTCGCAGACCTGCGGATAACGATCCATACCTACCTGATCCAGAAAACCATTGCCGGTAAAACAATCGAGGATCTCCAGATCCGCACCAAGACCGGGGTCACGGTGATCGCGGTCAGCCGTAAAGACAGAAACTTCATCAACCCGCCACCATCGTTTGTCTTCGAGACCGGTGATGCTGTTGTCGTGATCGGTGAAACCGACCAGCTCAAAAGGTTCGAACGTGAAGTCATGGTGGATTAATGGAAGGGATCGTCCTCGCACTGTTTGTCTGCCTCGTGCTGGCCATCATCACGAAGTATCTCTCCATCCCCCCGATCCCGTTCTATATTATCGGCGGTGTGCTGCTGGGCAAAAGCGGTTTGGGGCTGGTCACATCTGATGAAATCAGCCACTTTTTTTCCCAGATGGGGCTGATCTTTTTACTCTTCTTCATGGGGCTTGAGCTCAAGCTCGAGCGGATCGCAGCGAACCGTTCTGCCGTCCTGACAAGCGGCGTGATTGACTTCAACGTGAATATGCTGATCGGGTTTGTCGCCGCGTACCTGTTCGGGTTCTCGCTCATTGAATCAGCCGTCATCGCGTCAGCGTTCTACATATCAAGCACCGCGATGGCAATCACATCATTGATCGAGAACCGGAAGCTGATGATGCGAGAGGCAGAGACGGTGATCTGGCTGATGGTCTTTGAGGATCTCGTGCTGATCATCTTTCTTACGGTCATCTCCGCCGGTGATCAGAACCCTCTGATCTTCCTCCTGAAAATTGCCGGGGTGCTTGCGATCCTGTACACGATTGCTCATTACGGGAAGGAGTGGCTCATAAGCCTGATCGACCGCTCCGACGAACTCCCTCTCCTGTTCACCTTCGCTGCGGTGCTCACGACGGCTTCGTTCTCGATGTATATCGGTGTCCCGGAAACCATGATGGTGATCGCGCTCGGGGCCGCGCTTGCGACAACCGATCCCGATGCATTCGAGCAGCACGCCCGGCCGTTCAAGGATGTCTTTCTGGTGGTCTTTTTTGTCTTCTTTGGCATCACCATCAACCTCGCCGGTGGTGTCGACATGGTGATGATCCTCACCATCAGCCTGCTTGCTGTCGTGAGCAAGTTTATCTCCGGCATTCTTACCGGCATCTTCATCCACGAGTCAGCGCTCGCGGGCATTGAGATCTGGGGCAATACGATTGGCCGGGGTGAGTTCTCAATCGCACTTGCCGCGCTCTTCGGTTCACCCCTGGTAGCCACCGTCATAGCGGCGATGGTCATCGTCACCTCAATCGTGGGAGCGTTCACCGCAAAGTACTGCACCGGACTGCGCAAGTGGATGGTGATGCCGGGGCGCAGACCGCCCCACCATACACATACGGGGCGATAACGAGAGACAGTAGTTAATAAAAAATTCTGTTAATAATTTTCCGGACCACGTTCACTCAATGAGCACCAGTGCGATTGACACAATATTGCTGTGGACGACCTTGCCGTACTCCATGTTCTTGCAGGGAATTGTCTGAAGATCCCATCCTGCGTTCTTTGCGGTGGCAAACACATCCATGCCCGCCGCCTCCATACTCGGGCGAACCATGTCCATGTGCCGGCACTTCCTGCGGATACTTTCGTCGACGGTGCCGGCATGCTCCTCCGCGACACACTCCTCGCAGTAGATGCATGGGTATCCGCCAAATGCAAACGCCTTGTAAAACCCATCATAAAACGCGGTCTTTTCCAGCAAGTGAATGGTCGTGTTCACCCAGAGGATCAGGTCCTTGTAGAAGTGGTGGAAATCTTCAGGCAGGTCATCACCGGAAAATTTCGCGTGCCCCGGAACGCCATCGAACCTGACCAGAAGTCCCGTGTGGTACTCCTTGACCATCCGGCATGTTTCATCCGGTGATGGGGCATAGGGTGGGCAGCCGAGATGTTTGGCATACCCCTTGCACCCGTACCGGCATTTGAACCGCACCCATTGCGAGACAACAATGTCTGTCGCCGTGATCTGCTTTGCAACCGCCCCCTTCTCCCATGCGAGACTCTTGAGTTTGGAAATCTCGGTTTTGATGGCTGGCACCGTAACACACACCTGTATGATGAGGATGCGGCGGAGAATCTATAAAGGTTTCCCGCGTTAGGCAGAGTCCGGTGCGGTGCCGCATGTTTTGTTTTCGGAGCGTCAACAGGGATTACGGCAGGGTTTTGTCTCATCGAACATTAGCGTGAGTACCTTGTGGGTGGAAAGGCGCTTACCTATCTGGATAATCCGAAGTATATCTCATGCGCTTATTGCGTCGAGGTTTACAGTACCGGTACCGTCTATGTTGATGGACATTTTGTGTGCGACCGCAGCCACTGCCTTCCCGCGGGCACTTTGGCATTGTCATACTGATAGTAAAACCGGTTACCTGTAATTTCTCTCCGCAGGACGAAGAGTGCCAAAAAAAAGAATGCCCGTTCTATTCCGGCTGAACGCCTGCCCCGTCCGGTCTGCCACGTTTTTCCACAATCCGCTGCACGACAAGACGCGAGCTGCAGAGTTCGTCATCCCCATATTTCCCGATGCGGACGATCTCCGAAAAGAGCCCGCGGGAAGTGAGCTGCTGCCGGAGTTTTCCTTCATCAAAATGCTGGTTGAAGCCGATTGTGATGATCGCCGGGCGGATCTCTTCGATAGGTCGGAACATGTCGGTCTTGTCTCCGAGGATCGCATGATCAACGCACCTGAGCGCAGCGACCATGCGCCGGCGCTGTTCCTCCGGGATAATCGGCTGCGGCTTGTGCCTGACATTGGATTCGCGTGCCACGATCACGAAGAGCTCGTCGCCGAGTTTCTTTGATTGCTCGAGATAGTAGAGGTGACCGGGGTGGAGGATGTCAAATGTCCCGGTGGCAACAACCCGCTTCACGTGACCACCGCCATGCAAAACGGCCGGCCGTCCGCGGTGAAACATCGCCAGTTGTCCTGTTGGTAGGGATAGCCGATGATGATGTGGAATCGTCCTGTGCGGGGGAAGAAACGGATGTCGGCATCTGATGGTTGCAGTACGCCGTTGGGGTGGGAATGGCAACTGCCTGCGATGTGGGTGGAAAGCGGCATCATATCAAAGAGGAGCGAAGCCGAGTCCCCGCCTGTTACCGTGCCGGGGAGCAGGTTTACCTCTTCGATGAGGTCATCTCTCTCTGTTAACACGGCGACGAACTCTTTTGGATGGGCGTCGCGCCCCATCTCTAGAAGGAGGTCGAGGAGGCCCTGTCGAATCCCGCGGATGGTCATGAAATGGCAACGTCTTCCTTGTGCAGTGCACGTATGTGTAGTATTAATCGTGCTCTTTTCCGCAAAAAATCCTTTTACAAAAAAAAGGAATCGTCACCGTTCCACCTTTCCCAGATCGCCGCTCATATCCTTGGTAAGGTCTGCACCCGTGAATGCTCCCGTCATGGGCAGCGACATCTCGAATGATGGTGTAATATCGAATTCTGCTGTGGTATTTCCTGCAACGGTGAAGTCGAGGATGTGACCACCGCTCTTGCTGTCCTCTGAAATGAAGTGGAGGTGGTATCCCGGGACATTGAGCCCGGAAAAAAACTGCGGCATAAAAAACCCGATCGCGGTGCCTTTTACACCGGAATATACAAAGACCGTCTGGTTTGCCACTGCGGCAGTGAGCGGGAGGTAGGGAGAGGCCTGCCGCGGCACACTTCTTACCTTCATTGCAGGAAACGTTCCGTCTATCTGTATCGCATAGATCATATTCCGTGATGGAAGGCGATCAGAAATAAACGATGAAAAGAGCGAGTAGTTCATCTGGCGGTCAGTGGTAATGTGGATGTCAGGTTCAAAGAACGTGACCGTGGCAAACGGGGTTGTCATTGTATCTGCGACCTGGTACGCGATCCCGTCCGACCGCACCCGATAGTATCTATTGTCCACTGCCACCATCTCACCATCGAGTGCGTCAAACGTTCCGATCCCGAAATCACCGTGCCTTTTCAATTCACCAAACGGCAAAATACCGTCATACACCCCCTGCATCAGGGCGTCGATGGTCGAGACCTGGTAGAGCGTCTCGTGATCGATCACTGGTGCCGGATGCTTTGTGAGGTTCTGGGCAAATGCCGCGCCAAAGAAGACGATGGCAAAGGCAACCGCGATACCGAGAAAAAATCTGTGATCCATGCAGAATGCCTTTGCTTTACTTCTTTCCCGTCACCTTGATTATGTGGAACCCGAACTGGGTCTTGACGGGTCCGATAACCTTGCCCTGCTCGGCGGCAAACGCTGCCTGCTCGAACTCCGGCACCATCTGTCCTTTCCCGAACCAGCCGAGGTCACCGCCGTTCTTGCGTGACGGGCAGGATGAGAACCGCTTTGCAACCGCGAGAAAATCCTCGCCATCGCTGATGCGTTTTAAGATCCTGTTCGCTTCATCGTCGGTCTTGACAAGGATGTGGGAAGCACGTACCTGTGTTGTCATGCAAGGAAGGTGGGTGCGGGGACGATAAAAGGGTTGATGAAAAATTCTCCATCGATACATTCAATTTTTCAGCATATCGGATTCACAATTCAGTCACATGCAGAAACATGAAGATCTGTCACGATCGGGCTGTTCGATCCCCAGTTTATCCTGACCGCATTATGGAACCTCTACGTCACTTCAGGGTCACGGAGAACAGGTTGCATCCAGATCAGATATGTCATACCTTAATGGTCGACTTATACGGTCATAACCAGTGTCGCATCCCGAAGCCGGAGGGGTCGTGGGGGTCACATCGGTCGGGAATACATGATCGCGACCTCTTCCAATCAGCTGTTCCGGACGAACCGTACCTGCCAATTTTTCCGGAATCTCCGACGTTGAAATGAGGTCGGCCATTGTCCTGAGGGGGAGGGGGTCAGAGGGGTCAGTGGGTCACCCCCCCTCCTGCAAAAAGTGGTGCGACCCCCCCGACCTCCCCAGTTTTCAGGCCCGGATTTTGGCGTGGTTTTACGACGGACAATTTAGTTGTAGATAGGGTCGGAATGGTCAGGGGGGTCACGCATGATCTGAGGGTGACCCCCCCCATTCAGAACTCTCCGTCCTGCTCAAAACTCCTGCCATACCGGATCGCGAGCTCTGCCTTGTAGAGTTCCCTGCCCAAGTATGCGGCATGGTCGAGCAGCGTGACATCGCCGTTTTTCATGATGGTGAAAAAGACGTCCTGCCACCGCGTGCCCCGCACGGCACGCCCGTTGATCGCGGCAACGATGGTATCGCCCTCAATCCCGATCCGGAAGTTCCCCTTCGGGTCGTACTCGATCTCGTCCGGCATCGGTTTTGCGTTTGACACGGTAGCGTATTCAAGCGGAGGTTCGCGGCGGCGCCGCTTCTCTTTGAGAATGAGCAGGTCGATACCGAGGTCTTTTGGGTACGGGCGGTCGCGGGCAAGTGCCATCATCTCAGTGGCCCGCCGCATCTCGCGGACCGAATCCTGCGTTTTGTCCGAGTGCTCACTCGAGAAGATGACCGACGCCTCAAGTTCCATCGCAATTCCTGCAAGGACCGCATTCATCCCGATGGAATCGGCATCGAGAAGCTCGACCACATTCCCGGCACCGAAAAAGAGCGGGTAGGGTGATTTTTTGAACCGTTTCAGGGATGCAGCGAGCCCGGATCCTGCCGGCTGGAGGAGCGGATCGGCGATGATGCAGGTGATGCCTGCCTTTCTCGCAAGGGCGATGTTGTGGTCAAGCGTATGGTCATCCGGCACGATAACTGCTGCGGTACCTGCTTGTGCAACCTCGGCTCCAATCACCGGGATGTTGGTTGACTGGAGCGAGAGCACGATGTCTGCCCTTCCAATTGCCGCCCGGATGAGTGCGGGATCCTGCGTATCAACGGCAAGCGGGCGGTCGATATCCCCGACAGCATCAAACACCCGCTTTACATCTTCCGGCGTGGCATCGAACCCGAACCCGAGGTCCACGATGTCGGCGCCCTGTGCAAAAAACCGCTCCACATCCCCGCGGATTTCATCGCGGCGGTGGGCGTCCATGATCTCGGCGAGCACCTTCATCCGTGATGTCCTGCCTATCTTCATTCCCCGGATCAGGTAGTCAAAGGCCGCTTCCCGTTCCAGCTGCCCGATTTTTTCGTACGCCTCCTCCGCCATCTTTGCGGCAAGGAACTCATCGGCGGGAACCGTACGGGAGAGCGTAATGGAGTCAAGGAGCGGGAGCACGAGCGCAAGGTCTGCTGCATGACGGGGCCCGCGGTAGATGGGAATGCCGGTCTCCCGTTCGACCTGTGCAAACAACGCGGTGCACATGCCGGATACGATCACCATATCGTACGTGCCCTTGTTGAGGAGCGTATGGAGCTGGTGCGGAGTCAGAAAGGATGCGATCTCTCCGGTCACAACCACGTCTGCATCGAAATCCTTTGCGGCAGCCCGGACGATCGATGCAGTCGCGACACCGGTGGGCAGGAGGATGCGCATAAGTTCCCTTAATATCCGAGAGATAAAAAAGATATGATCTGATGCTGAGCTGCGACTTCCACGTCCATTCGAATTTTTCCAGGGACGGTGAGAGCAGTGTGGAAGAGATCCTGCGGCGGGCCGAGGAGGTTGGGCTGGACGCCATTGCGATCACCGACCATGATACCGTGGACGGTGCCAAGAAGGCGATGAGCTGCGCAAAGGGAGTGCTTGTGATCCCGGGCATCGAAGTTTCCACCAGACAGGGGCACCTCATCGTGCTGGGAGTCACCGAGATCATTCCTTCAGGACTTGACGTGGGTGAGACGGTCGAAATTGCACGCAGCCTTGGCGCCGTTCTCATCCTCCCGCACCCGTACCATGTCTGGAGGCATGGCGTCGCACGGAAACGGAAGGCCGGGATAGCGATCGTGGACGCGGTCGAGACGTTCAACAGCCGGTATATCGTCGGTTCTGCGAACCGGAAGGCCGCGCGGATCGCCCGCCGGCTCGGGAAACCCTGTGTCGGGGGCAGCGATGCCCATAACGCCCGTTTTGTCGGCTTTGGCCGCACATTTGTGGAGGCTGAACTGACCGTCCCTGCCATCCTGCAGGCAATCCGCGACGGCAAGGTCTCTTCGGGCGGGCGCAAAACCCCGCTCCGCACCTATACCCGCCAGTCGCTGAAGAGCACGTGGAGAAGGATCGCACGGTTCACACGGCGCGTGCGTCTGAAATGAGGCTTGCGTTTCGCGTTTCCTATATCGGAACACGGTTCTTTGGCTCGCAGATGCAGGCAGCCCAACGTACGGTGGAGGGCGAGTTTGTCGCTGCCTGCCGGCGGCTTGATCTTTTTTCAGATTTCCGCGAGGCGGGTTTCCTGTCCGCCGGGCGTACTGACCGCGGCGTGCATGCACGTGGGCAGGTGGTTGCATTCTCGACAGAATCTCCCGACCGTGCAAAAAATGCACTCAACATCCAGCTCCCGCCGGACTGCTGGTGTACCGGCTTCGCAGAAGTGCCCCCCGGGTTCCATCCGCGGTACGATGCCTGTTCGAGAACGTACCGCTACTATTTCTCCACCCCGCCTGCGGACATGGGTGCCATGGCACGGTCGGCGCAGCATTTTTCCGGGAATCACAATTTTACGAACTTTGCCCGCGTGCGGGGCAGGAACCCCAATCGCACGATCCTGTCGGTCGCAGTAGGCGAGGAGAACGGTTTTGTGTACTTCGAAGTGACCGCAGACAGCTTCCTCTGGCACCAGGTCAGGAGCATGGCGACTGCGCTCGGGCGAATTGGAGCGGGTGAGGAAGACGAGGGATCGATTGTTGCCCTGCTCGAACAGCCGGCAGATCACATGGTCCCGCCGGCACCGGCGGAAGGGCTCATTCTCTGGGACACGGACTGCAAAATTGTGTTCACGCCAATGCCGGTCGATGACCGGAGTGCATCGTATCTCGACTACCTGCGCCGCCACCACGCACTCATGGAACAGGTCTGCGGCGTGCTGGGTGACGGAGAACACCACCATGAACGCGGTCGAGACCCGTGACCTGACCCGGTACTACGGGGCGCTCTGTGCGGTCAGCCATCTCACCCTGTCAGTCGACCGGGAGGTGTTTGCCCTTCTGGGTCCCAACGGGTCGGGCAAGACGACGACAGTGCTGATGCTCACTACCATGCTCCACCCGACCGAGGGAACCGCGACGGTCTGCGGGCATGATATTGTCAGGGAGGGTGAACAGGTGCGCCGTTCCCTCAGTTACGTCCCGCAGGACATGGCGGTTGACATCAAGCTGACCGGGCGGGAGAATGCGCTGCTCTTTGCCCGGCTCTACGGGGTCGCTGCACCTAAAGACCGTGTTGACGAGCTGCTGGCGGTGATGCAGCTTTCCGACCGTGCGGATGACCTTGTGAAGACCTATTCGGGTGGGATGCGCCGCCGTCTCGAACTCGTTCAGGCGCTCGTACATGAACCCGAAGTCCTCTTTCTGGATGAGCCGACACTCGGGCTCGATGTTGCCGCACGCGCCACGATATGGGAGCACATCACGGCGTTAAAAAAAGGCGGCATGACCATCTTCGTCACGACGCACTATATGGACGAGGCAGACCGGTTCTGTGACCGTGTCGGGATCATCAGCAGAGGAATGCTCCTTGCCCTTGGTTCCCCCCCTGACCTCAAGGCCCGCCTCGGCAACGATGTGATCACCGCTCATATTGAGGGGACATTCAGGGATCCCGGGGTTACCGGCATCACGCTGTTTGCATTCGCCAATGACGAGGCATCGTTCCTTGCGGAGAACGGACGTGAAGCCCTCCCCGTCCTTGCAGATGCGTTCACGAGAGCCGGTGTCAGGGTGCGGTCACTCGCACTGCGGGAACCGACCCTGGATGACGTCTTCCTTCATACGGTCGGAACGCCCGAGGAGCCGGCGGGGTTTGACCAGACAAAATTCAGGACGATGCTGCGGAGGAGACGATGAGGGGGGTTGTCTGGTACATCGAGCGTGACTTCCTGCGCTGGGTACGGGGGAGAGTCGCCGTTTTCTCTGCCCTTGTCATGCCTGCCGCATGGCTGATCTTCGTCGGGCTCGCGCTGCCCATCCGGTTCACCGACAACTACCTGGACTTCATCACGCCCGGCATTCTCGTGATGACCATGCTGTCAGCAGGGCTTTCCGGCGGGACGCTCCTCATGTTTGACAAGATCCTCGGTTTTCTGAACAAGTTCCTCGCCCTCCCGGCACCACGGGAGGACATCCTGTTTGGCAAGATCCTGTTTGTGAGCTTTCGGGGGCTTATCCAGGCGACCATCATTCTTGTCATCGCGGTGCTGATCGGTGCATCGGTATACAATCCCTTGCAGTACGGGCTTACGTACCTGATCCTGTTCTTATTTGGCGTGCTCCTCTCCGCGTTTGCGACAACACTTGCATTGTACCTGGAAGACCACGACTCGTTTGCGGCCGTGAACACGATGATCTCCATGCCGCTCTTCTTCACATCAAGCGCCCTGATGCCCTACAATGTCATGCCGGGCTGGCTGCGTCTCCTTGCGATGGCAAACCCGCTCAGCTATGCGATCGATGCGATCCGGGCGGTGAATGACGGGGCCCTCCCCCTCCTGCAGATTGGTGAGCTTGCGGCACTCTGCCTTATTGTCACCGCTATCAGTGTCTATGTCTTCCGCCGGGTGACGGTTTGAGATTACCTTATGCCTTTTCATTTTTCGGCAGCAGATTCGACCGGTGTATCATTGAAGAAAAATTTAAAAATAGTTCGAAATATCCACAAACCCACGGTTCTTATTCCCCTGCATCCTATGGTTTTTCTGAGGCAAAGCGGAATTTGCCTTCAGGAACGATAATTTCAAACCGTGCCCCCGCCCCAAAGGTTCCTGTCTCCTGAATCGTAAGACCGGTGATGTCAAGAATCTCCCGGGATAAAAAAAGCCCCATCCCGGTGTGTTGCCCGACCCCCTTTTCAAAAATCCGTTCTTTATCAGAAGATACAATCCCGGTTCCATTATCTTCGTATACAATCGTGAGGGTCGGCCCGGTTCTCTTATATGAACAGGAGATTTTGCTGACCCGTTCACCATGTCGCAGGGAGTTGTCGATAAGGTTTGAAAATATTTTTTCAAGGAGAGGATCAGCGTAGATTTCGAGGCCAGCAAGCGCTACGTTCAGGGTTATTGATTCTGGCGGGTGTGCCCGTTGTGCGGATTCAATTAATGTTTCCACACGCTGCCATTGAGGAGCGCGAATCCCGATCTCCTCGTAGTCCTGGGTGAATGCAATCTGGCGCTCAATATTGTGTACCAGGACTTCTACCATTGCAAGAAAATCATGCATGGCTTGACTGGGAGACCTCGCTTTTGCGACTTCAATATACATCAGAAGGGCAGACAGCTGATTGTTGATATCGTGACGGGTTATACTTGAAAGAAGCGTGAGTTTTTTATTCGCCTCTTCTAATGCTTTACGTGATCCCTGCAGCTGGGTATTCCGTGTAATCAACCCTTTTTGTAAGACGATGATACGATCAGAAATACTGCCAACAACCACAGCAACCAGACAGAGTATCAGTGCACGGAGGAGCGACTCAATATCAATTGTCCCGGTGAGTATGAAATCTACGACCAGGTTCAGGCCGCTGAAAAATACCGCGAACGAAATTGCCTTCTTCTGATACCAGAGCCCGGCAAGAACGATAATCAGGTAAAAGAAATTGGTATAAACCAGAGAAATGTTCAGGATGAGGTGCACCACAATCTCAAGGATCACACCGATGATGACGATGACGGCAAAGATTAATGGCTTTGGTGTGGTAAGGGAATCCCAGTAAGAAGATTCTGCGGTTTCATTGGTTTTTGTCTCATCCAATGTCATAGTACCTGGCTTTTTAGAGGTCGAGAATTATCCGGCGGCTGATATCACGAATAATAATACTCGATATCTATTATTTTCATCTCTATTTTTTCACAGGATAAAATCTATTGTTTTATTCTTGCATCCCAATAGATGGCACGCAGGCCACAATCCAATCTGATAGGGGATGTTGCCATCACCAAAGGCATGGCAGGCTCGAGAAAACGGTCTTTTGACTGTTTTTGAGCTGCCACAGCGGCGGGGGAGAAGGCGTAGCCGAGGAGTCAGAACGATTCTTTCAGAATCGTTTCTCCAGCCTGCCCTTCCCTGCGGGAACAGGCGAAAGTTCGAAGATTTTTTAAAATCTTCTCGAGTTTACCCTTCCCTGCGGGAACGGCAAACAAATCGAAACTATTGTTCAATAGTTTCTCCAACCAATCCTCGCTTCCGGCGACGATTGATTCCCCCAAGAGCGACTGAGACTTACTGATTCGATTAAAGATCCAAAAAAATTCAGGTGCAAAGTTGGCACTTAACCCAGACCAAATAGTTCAAAACCCAATTGCCACTTCACCCCCGGTGCTGCCTGACGGTTCCCTCTCTTTGACTCCCAGCATCAGCAGGACGCCGAGCATTTCCAGCGCCATACAGAACAGAAATGCCGTGCTGAACACACTGGCAAGATCGGCGGCTGGCATGTTGTGCGCTGATACATAAGCGATTTTTGGTCCCGCCGCAATTGTGGCAACCAGCATCACCAGCGCCACTCCCAGCGAGATCCCGAGGTTGGTCATCATCCTGACAAGCCCCGAGGTCATGCCCCGCTCAGCAACCGGGGACTCCCCCATGACCGCACTATTGAGGGGTGCAAACGCAATGCCCGTTCCTGCCCCGAACAGGAACAGGCAGGTGCAGATATACCCGATGCCGGTATCAGGTGAGATGGTGGATAAAAAGTACAGGGCAGCTGCACTGACCGCAAATCCCGCAATGATCGGTCGTTTCGTCCCGATATGGTCTGACAGCTTCCCTGATACCGGGGCGGTGAGGATCATCCCGACTGGCAGCGCAAGCAGGATTGCCCCAGCGTTATCGGTCGGGATGCCCTTTGCCAGTTCAAGGTAGAAGGGCATGAGGACCATCACACCGGCAAGTGGCATCTGGGTAAGCATGATGCCGGCGTTCTGGATGGTGTACGCGGGATTGGAAAACAGGGAAAACCTGACAAGAGGTTCTGGAGCCTGCCGTTCGTGCAGGTAAAAAAGGGACCAGAATACTGCAGAGGCGCCAAGGAGTGCCGCGCCGGTTGTCATGCCTATGCTTTGTAGCGAGGTGAGCCCGAGGATCAGGGTGCCCAGTGCGGCGAAGATCAGCACAACCCCCGGAATGTCTAGCTTTGCATCCGGGCTGACGGGAGGGAGCCGGGGGAGCGTTCGGAGGCCAACCATAATGGCGATGACCCCCACCGGCAGGTTAACGTAGAAGATAAAGCGCCACGAGAACTCGCTGGTAAGGAACCCCCCGATTACGGGTCCGAGTGCGGCACCCAGCATCAGGAACATGGCAACGACTCCCAGCGCCTGCCCGCGGAC
>CAZVFG010000005.1:0-4139 GCA_964626125.1 uncultured Methanoregula sp. | reverse complement strand
GACTGCGCAATGGCAGGAAGTGCAATGTTGACAATGGTGCCGTCAAGGCCTGCCATGAACGACCCGAACGAGGTCACCAGGACGACCATCAGGTCCTTTTGAGACATTTTCTGATTCGCTGACATCTCACTCATGGTATCAGCTCCTTTTTGAGGGAAACGGGTATTTATACCCAGCATACTTTCTTTATCAAGGCTGCCACCCGGGAAATTAAACGTTTAAGGCGGCCCTTTTTTTTGGATGAGAGCCCCACCGCAGCTATATTTTGGTAATTCACCCCTCTGATTCGGAACCTGATGATGCCGAGGTTGAAGGCAGAATGGTCCGGACGTTCCAGCACAGTCCCGTTATTGTACACGACAAGGGAGATGCAGACATTGTGCCCTGTCCGGATTATCCACATAGAAAACAGTTGAGATTACCATTACCGGCACCGGGACCACGTCCAGGCGTCCTGCCTGAAAAAAGGCAGGCGCCGGCGCAGCCCGATCCGGAACCTCCAAAAAAGGTTCCTGCTGGTTTATTCCTGGAGGACTCTCTGTCGTCCGTTCTCACGGATTTGTCCTGATGAACGTCCCGTTCCGGTATTCAAAGAACGCCTGCCGCAGTTCTTCCTGCGTGTTCATCACGATTGGCCCACCCCATGCGACCGGCTCGTTGATGGGTTTACCGGAAAAGAACAGCAACCGGATCCCCTCTTCTGAGGCCTGCACACGGACTTCATTTCCGTCAGAGAACAACAGCATAGTGCGGTTGTTCATCAGGGCTTCTGCCGCCGGGTCAAACGAACCCGCCCCACTGATGACATACGCGGCAGCGGTGTATCCCTCTCTGACCGGATGCGTATAATGCGTACCAGCACCCAGCGTCACGTCGAGGTATTCCGGGTCTGCGACAATATCCCTGACCGGCCCCTGCACGCCCGCAACCGTTCCGCAGATGACCCGGATGCTGACTCCGGCGTCTGGTTCCACCGTTGGGACCTGCGCCCGTTTCACTTCCTGGTACCGGGGGTCGCGCATCTTGTGTGCACGGGGGAGGTTCACCCAGAGCTGGAAACCGCCCATGCGGCCGTCCACGGGTTTGGGCATTTCCTGGTGAATGATCCCGGAACCGGCCGTCATCCACTGCACGTCGCCCGCGTTGATGTGGCCGGCATTGCCCATGCTGTCCCCGTGCTCAACGCGCCCTTCGAGCATGTAGGTGACCGTCTCGATCCCCCGGTGCGGGTGCCAGGGGAACCCGGGGAGGTAATCGTGCGGGCTCTTTGCCCGGAAGTCGTCGAGCATTAAAAACGGGTCAAAGAGCGGCAGTTCGTCGTAGCCGAACGCACGGTGCAGGCGGACCCCGGCCCCTTCGATGGTCTCGCGTGCAGTAAGTACCTTTGCAATGCTCCGCACCTGTCGCATACTGGTAAGGTGATGGTCTGCTGTCATGAAGGTTTGCTCTCTTGAGTTCATGGCAGGAGGTGCGTGCTGGTGTATTATGCAGTGCCATTTGTGGTGGGGTGATATTCCAGATCCGTAAGAAGGATGTAATCAGCGATCGCCATCTTTTCATTAATACGCGATCCCGACATCACTGGCAGCATAAAGGTCCGGTTCCTCATCAACAACCGGATACTGCGAGCGCTCTGAAATCTTCACAGATTCGATGGTTTTACGCTCCATCAGCAGTTGATCGGGTCTCTTTGAGGTCTCTGCCACCTGCTTTTCGGATCTCCCGCACATCGGACACGATGTTGCTCATGGCCGGCTGATCCCCCCACTCCTGAAACCGGGTTTTTTTAAATCCCGTTTTATCACTTCTCCTGCGGCCTCTCCTTTACAATCTGGGTCCCTGCCTTCCCCTCAATTGCGGCAAACCCAAGCTCCGGCCGCGTGATGATCACCCGCTCGCCGCCGCACGTGAGGAAGTCGATGGCAGCTTCGATCTTGGGCTCCATGCTGCCGGGTGCAAAGTGCCCCTCCTGTTGGTAGGCAACCGCCTCGGCAACCGTCATCCGGTCGATGTCCTGCTGGGTGCGCCGTCCGTAATGGAGGGAGACCTTTGCGACATCGGTGAGGATGAGCAGGATTTCTGCCCCGATCGCGGTTGCGAGCAGCGCCGCGGTGTGGTCCTTGTCGATGACCGCCTCGATGCCACGGATGGTGCCATCCGGGTTCCGTATGACCGGGATCCCGCCGCCCCCGCAGGCGATGACAATGACGCCCTCGGAGAAGAGGTGGCGTATGGCACCGGATTCCAGGATCTCACGCGGAAGCGGTGACGGGACGAGCCGCCGGTACCCCCTGCCGCTGTCCTGTCCGGTGGTAAAGCCCCTCTCCCTCCTCACCGTTGCCGCCTCCATCGCCGTATAAAACGGCCCGATCGGTTTTGCGGGCGTGTGCAGTGCCGGGTCGTGTGCATCGACAATCGTCTGCGTGATTATCGTAACAACCGGTACACGGAGCCCGTGGGCGGCGAGTGCGTTTTCCATCGACTGCTGGAGCATATACCCGATCATGCCCCCGCTCTGTGCACCGCAGACGTCCAGCGGCATCGGCGGCAGGCTGTCCCGTGCGCACTCGTAGGCGAGGAGGATGTCCCCCACCTGCGGGCCGTTGCCGTGCGTGATCGCGATCCGGTGCCCGCCCGCCACCAGCTCCGCAAGGTGCCGTGCTGTCTCTGCCACGTTCCCGAACTGTTCTTCTGCCGTGCCTTTCTCCTTGTGCTTCAGGATCGCATTGCCTCCGACGGCAACAAGGATCTTTTTTGCTGCGTGCCCACGCTCCCGTTTCATGCTCTTACCCCCGCTTCAGCACACAGGTCATGCAGTGTGCCGCCCCGTATCCCCCGGCGAGGTTTTTTAAAATGATCGGGTAAGCGTCGATGCCGTGCTGGTAGATCTCTTTTTTGTGGGGGAAGAACTGCCCCTCATTTTTCAGGAACCGGTAGTCATCCTGTGCCTGCGCATACAGTGCGGCGTACCGCCCGGGATCCAGCTCTGATTTGACCTTGAGCGTGCCAAGAATATTCTTTGCCACCTGGTCCACCTCAACGGCAAGGATGGTCCCGTCACGGATGCACAGGAAGTTGGGTGCATACGCCAGCTGCTCGAGCGTAGTGAGATCGATGATATCAAACCCTTTTTGCGAAATATAGGTGCAAAGGTCAGTCTCTGTGTCCTCCTTCCGGTACCCGTCGCCGTCACGGAAAAAGACCTCGACATGCGCCTGCTGCATCAGGAGCCGGGAGCCGACCACAACTCCCTTGGAGGCGACATTGAAGTACGTGTCGAGGTGCATGTTCACCATCGGGTCGGGATCGCTGTCCGGCAGCAGGGGGTGTGCGGGCTGGTGGACAACCGCCACTTCGTCAAATCCCGTCCCGGACTCAAGCATCTGCCGGACTCCCCCGCGGTCCGTGCGGTCGCCCATGCCGATGAGGGCGAAGGTCCCCATCGCCATAAAATCGCCGCCTTCGAACGTGCCGGGTTCCTGTAGTTCGTGGACGACCGGTACGCCGAGGATCTCCCAGAGCATCCGGGTCACGAGCGGCTCACGGCGCCGCTGCGGTTTTGCCATCCGGGACAGCACGATCCCCCGATCGGTCACTGCCTGCTGGTCCCGCATGAAGTACAGGTTGGAGAGCGGCTGGCGTTCGGTAATCGCAAGGTGGATCTCCCGTGTGCCTTTTCCGGTCCGGAAATCGATCCTCGGGTGCAGGAGGAGGATATTGAAGAAGTGGCCCGCGTCATACGCGTTTTTGTTTTTCTCGAACTCCAGTGCGGCAAGTGCTGACTCCCGGTCGTCGCCGGTATAGCCGATTGCTTCCCGGGCGGCATTCACCAGCCGGTCCCGCACGGCAGGGTCTGCATCCGCGGCAGCAAGGATGGCTTCTTTCAAAAAGAAGACCTTCACCCCGAATTCGTGCCGGAGCGTCTCTTCGAGCCTCGCGTGTTCAAGCCGTGCCCCGTAGCGCGAGAACGCCCGATCGTAGAGCGAGGCGTACGGCTCCAGAAGGCCAAAGAACATCTCGATCCCCGGGCGGTGGAGGACGACGGTGTCCAGCCGGTCCCACTCTGCCCGGACGCGGGCATCCATAGATCAGCGGAAGGTACCTCAGCAGGAGTTAAACGTTTTTCCATCGTTCGATCG
>CAZVFG010000004.1:0-38102 GCA_964626125.1 uncultured Methanoregula sp. | reverse complement strand
GGAGCGGTTTTAACAGTGACTGGTCGACCGTCTCCTCTGCATCCTGTTTGTCTGCCACCTTTTCGAGGTCGCGGTGATAGTCCTGTATAAGGCAGAGGCCCTGCCGGAGGTCAGCAAGTTCCTTTTCGAGGGTCTGGATCTTCTCCTTTGCCTCCCGCTCCCGATCCTCTGGTCCCATCGTTATCGTTCCCACCTTGTATGTCTAAAAAGATAAACCTCTCGGAGAAGGAATAATATAAAGGCATTAGTTACGCTGCCGCAGGAGGGTGCCGGCATACACGCACTGCCCGAACGAGACACAGCCATCGCCGAGCGGCTCCTCCCGGTTGATCAGGAATGTGAGAGACGCGCTGGAGATCTCCTGGCGAATTGTGTCGCGGATCATGCGGTTGTAGGCAACACCGCCGCTGAGCGCGACCGTTTTCATCCCGTTTTTATGCGCTGCGTTAATCGCAAGCCGGGCAATCCCCCTCGCAAGGTTGTACTGGAACGAGGCAGCGATGTCACTGACAGCACGGCGGTCCTTTGGAGGAGCATCCTGTAACCGGGCAAGTGCCGATTCCATGAGTGCACGGGAAGAGAACGTATCAGATTCCCCTCTTCTGGAGAAGATGAGATCCCATGCTTCCGGTCTCCCACCCGCTGCCACGGACTCGAGTTTCATTGCCGGTTCACCATCGTATGTCCTTTCGCGGCAGATGCCCAAAAGAGACGAGGCGGCGTCCAGCACCCTGCCCGTGCTGCTTGTCATCATTACATTGAAGCCGGACTCAACCTGTTTTTTCAGTACCCCCAGTTCGACATCAGACCAGCCCCTGGATGCGACAAGATTGAGTACTTCTGGCTCCGGGAGAATACCATACAGCATCCGCTCGGGGAACCTGGTGGCAAGGTCGCCGCCAGGCATCGCTACCGGTTCGAGATGTGCCACACGCTCAAGGTCAGGTACCTGCCCGCAGAAGACTTCCCCGCCCCAGACCGTACCGTCGTCCCCATATCCGACGCCATCGATTGCGATCCCGATGCAGGGCTCCCGTGTTGTCGCCGCGATGTGGGCACGGTGGTGCTGCACCGGCACGCGTTCCAGGGTTGTCTCGTCGGCAAGTTCCTGCGCAAACCGGGTGGAGAGAAACTGGGGGTGGAGGTCATGTGCGACAACTTCAAATTGCGCCCCGAGGAGCCGGCGAAGGCGTGCAACCGTCTCTTTGAGGTAATCGAGAGTGGAGGGGTTCCGGACATTGCCGACATGGGGGGAAGTGACGGCAAACCCGTCGCGATACACGGTTGCGTTCGCGTTCAGCTCCGGACCTACACCGAGGATGCAGCGGTTCCCGAGATCAATTGCCGTTCGTCTGGGTGCGAACCCGCGGGAGAGCCTGATGATGTACCCGTCCCGCACGACAGAATCATCGCACCGGTTTACAATGGGACGGTTGTGGGAAAGGAAAAAGTCCACGTCACGGGACAGCTTCGCCATTGCATGGTCGATGTCCGTGATCATCGGGTAGCCGGGCATGTTGGCACTCGTCATGATGAGCAGCGGGTGGGAAAGATACGAGAAGAGCAGGTGGTGCAGGCCGGTATAGGGTAGCATGCAGCCGATGGTGTGGAGGTTGCTGATCGCGGCGTGGGCGGAGGGATCCCGTTTGGCAAGGACGACAATGGGGTGAACGTGGCTATGGAGGAGGGCCCGATCTTCGTCTGAAACACATGCGATCGTTTCAATCGCATCGGGACGCACCATGACGGCAAAGGGCTGCTCAACTCTCCCCAGCCTCCGCTTTAGTTCGTTGGCTGATTCCTCAATACAGGCAAGGTGAAACCCGCCAATCCCTCTCACACCTATAATCCGCCCGGCATCGAGCAGCTGTGCGGTTTCTTTGAGCGGATCGCAACAGTCAATGCGTCGCCCCTGCGCATCGTAGAGCGTGAGATCCGGCCCGCAGGCAGGACAGGCGATCGTCTGGGCATGGTGCCGGCGGCAGTGCGGGTCATGGTACTCTGCTGCGCATGCCGGGCACATCGTAAAGACCGACATTGATGTGCGCTCGCGGTCATACGGGAGCTGCTCGATAATGCTGTATCGCGGACCACAGTTTGTGCAGGAGGTGGCAAAGTATCCCTCGTACCTGCCGCCATGATGGAAAATATCGGCAATACAGGAGTCACAGATCGCGACATCAGGCGGGATCATGCCCGTGAGTGCACCGGTGGCACTGGGGAGGATCGTAAACCCTGTACCGACAGGTTCAGAGAGATCTGCCACCCGCACCGAATCAATCCATGCAAGCGGAGGTCCCCGCGAGATTGCAATGAGGAAATCCTCGAACCGGTCACCGGCCGCATTGATCTCCACCTCACTTCCAAGGTTTTTTACGGTCCCACAGATTCCCAGTTCTTTTGCTTTGGCGTAGACAAACGGGCGGAACCCGACTCCCTGGACGATACCCCTGACAACGATTCTGCCCTGTCTACGCATCATATGTCACAAAACCTTATTGATTTTGACGGCGATATAGGTATAGGGTTTTAGCCGTGCCGGGCCATATCAGAATTGTAAATGATCCCGTGGAACTTGTTCCGCTTCTCATGACGTTCAACGATCCGTCTTTTAAAAGGGTCTATGAGCTCCTGAGCAAATCGTGGTTGAGCGAAGATGAACTGTCTGCCCAGATTGATTCCAGCTGTGTACCGGTCTGCCTCCAGATCTTAAAAAAAGGAAACCTTGTGGAGGAGCAGTGGCGTATGCCCAAACGCGGTGAGAAACCGATCAAGGAGTACCGTGCAACCTACAACAAGTTCCGGGCGAACTTCCAGTGCAACCTGCAGGATCTCTCCGATATCCTGTATATCTCCCTCTCCAATGACGAAAACCTCCGCATCACGGTCGAGCAGATCGAAGATTCTCTGAGCGGGGGCATCACATCCATCAACGACCTTTCCCGTAAATTCGGTGTCAGTCCTGTTTTCATCAAAGGGCTCGCAAAACGGATCCCCCATCTCGATGTAAAGGGACAGGGACTGGTGCGGCTTGATTCCGGGCGGTAAGGATCCCCTGTACACGATCCTGCGCAGCAAACGGGAGGTCACGCGCCTCCAGATTTTGGTCGAAATCGCCGAGCACCAGCCGGCAGTCCGGCAGCAGGAGATCGCCGGGAAGCTCGGTGTCACACCTCAGGCAATCTCGGAATATATCCGTGAGCTGGTTGATGAAGGGATGGTTGCGGCAAGCGGGAGGGGAAACTACGAGGTGACAAAAACCGGCGTGGAATGGATCCTCAAAAACGCCGAGTCCCTTGAGGCATATGCCCGCCATATCCGGCGCGATATCATCCAGCAGGTCGCGGTCTGGGCGGCGATCGCCGCCGAGGACCTCATCGCGGGTGATGAAGTCGGCGTGTACATGAAAGGCGGATGGCTTTATGCCGGGAAGAAAAAGCATGCGGCCACGGGCACGGTTGTGATGGACGCACAGAAAGATGAGGACGTGGGAGTGGCACGGCTGAACGGGATTATCGAGCACACGGAAGGCAGCATCCGTGTCTGCAAGGTGCCGCGAATCCAGCACGGGGGTTCACGTAACGTGAACCGCAAGCGCCTCGCAGAAGTCATCAAGGGAACCGATGTGGTCGCCGCTGTTGGTGTCGAAGCCTACATTGCGCTGCGTGCAGCGGGAAGGAAACCCGACATGTTCTTTGGTGCACGGGAGGGCGTGATCGAGGCGGCGTTCCACGGGCTTGAGTGCGCGATCGTGATTGTTGATGAAGAATTCACCGACTTTTTAAAACGTCTGGAGAGCGTGGAGCTCAGCTACACGATCCATGACCTGATCGCTCCATGAAGATTATCGTCCAGCCTGCAAAAGGCAGCTACCGGATCCTCTTTTATGACGGCAAACATGTCCGTGGTGCCGGCATCTGTGAACTCGCCGAAACCCCAAAGGGTCCCCGCCCGGTCCGGTACCGGCTCCGGTGGGGCGGGAAAAAGGAGTACAAACATACCCCCTCAAAGGATTTGATCGCCCAGATCCGGCAGAGCGATGTGCAGCTGATAAAACCGGATCCCCTGTTCGAATCATTCCTCCACGACTTTCAGATCCCGGTGGGATCCGCGGACGCCTGCCGAATGTGCCTGATGGACGAGCGCTTTACCCCGCTCAATGACGAGAGTTCGGTGGTGTTTGGCAAGGGCGAGCGGATCTGCATGGACTGCGCCCGGCGGGAGCTACGCAGGGAGGCTGCACAGATTGGAAGGCTCGGGAGAGATGCGATTGCCCATCTCGAGGTGCTGCTCGACCAGTACCGGAACCTCGACCGGGTTCTCGCCACATTGCAGCCTGATAGACTCTCGTTTGCCCAGACCCTCTTTGACCGGCTCGAACCGCACCCGGTGCTTGCGACATCGAAGGTCACCGATCTCCCCCTGCCTGAAGAGTTTGTGAAGGCATCCGGGGTCGAGGCGCTCATGCCGGCGCAGCAGCTTGCTGTCGACGCGGGACTGCTTTCCGGAAAAGACCTGCTGATCGTTGCAGCAACGGCAAGCGGCAAGACGTTTATTGGCGAGATGGCGGGTGTGAAGAATTACCTCGAAGGCAGGGGCCGGATGCTCTTTTTGGTCCCGCTTGTCGCGCTCGCCAACCAGAAATACGAGCGGTTTTCCCAGAGATATGGCGCATTTGCCAGAACCGGGCTCCTCACTGGTGTGAGCCGGCTGAACCTTCCCGAGACCCGCAAGATCGGTGACAGGAACCCGGAATCACCGATTGTTGTCGGGACCTATGAAGGCGTTGACCACATGATCCGCTGCGGGCAGCGGGTGAAGAACATCGGGACAGTGGTGATCGATGAGGTTCAGATGCTCGAAGACCCCGACCGCGGGCACCGGCTTGACGGGATGATCGCACGATTAAAATATCTCGCCCCTCAGGCGCAGTTCCTTTACCTCTCTGCAACAATTGGACTTCCGAAGATCCTCGCAAAGAAACTGAACTGCACGCTGGTGCGGTATGACGATCGCCCGGTCGGCCTTGAGCGTTACCTCCTCTTTGTCGAGCGCAAACAGAAGATCCCGACGATCAAACACCTGACAACCGAGGAATACAAGCGCACCTCATCCAAGGGGTACCGCGGGCAGAGCATCATCTTCACCAACGCACGGGCACGCTGTCACACGATCGCCGAGGCGCTCGGGATGCGTGCAGCGGCATACCATGCGGGGCTCTCATCACAGGAACGCCGCGATGTGGAGACAAGATTTGCGCAGGGAAAACTGATGGCGGTTGTGACCACCGCAGCGCTTGGCGCGGGTGTTGATTTTCCTGCATCGCAGGTCATCTTCGATGCGCTTGCGATGGGCAGAGAATGGCTCTCGGTGCAGGAGTTCAACCAGATGGGGGGCAGGGCTGGGCGACCCGATTTCCATGACCTTGGCAGGGTTGTGATCCTCGCCGAACCCGGCGGGAGCTATTCGAGGGAGAGCCATTTTACCGAAGAAGAGATGGCGATACGGCTCTTAAAAGGTGAGATGGAGGAGGTCGCCCCCGAGCACGATGAAGAAGGGAGCTCGGAGGAATACGCTGCAAATGCCGTGGTCTGCAACGGGAATGAGCAGGAGCTCGAACGTATCAACACGATGATGGTCGGCACAATGGAGCCGGTGCTGCCGGAACTGGTTGCCAAACGTCTTGTGAGACGGACGGAGAAAGGTACGATCGAACTTACCCCACTCGCCCGGGTGATGGCGGAGCATTTCATCGGGATCAACCGGCTGTTGCGGGTGGTGAAACTTTCAGAAAAGATGGACGACCCGCTTGAGATCATCGCGGAGCTTGAC
The DNA here is from genome assembly GCA_964626125.1 of uncultured Methanoregula sp. Classification (GTDB taxonomy): domain Archaea; phylum Halobacteriota; class Methanomicrobia; order Methanomicrobiales; family Methanospirillaceae; genus MVRE01. Next base: position 32,270 of record CAZVFG010000004.1, on the reverse strand, counting down.
TGTGTGGAGGCGGAGGATGCCGGGCAGAAGCCGGATCGGGAGGAGAAACGGAACCGGGACCGGAGACCTGCACAACCCATGCACACGCATCCGGCTGTGCAACGAGCGAGAAAGGGGACGCGGCGGCATTAGTGGAAAGATGATTTGGACACGATGTGGACAAAGGTCGCAATACTATTGTGGATAATTCGGAGACCCGCAAGCCTTGTCTATACTCTGTTAAGCAAAATACGATACTTTGAAAATTTCTGATTTCTGAGTGAGTTGCATAACCCGCTGCTCGATTACACAGGCAAGAATGGTGGGGGGAGTATCTGCCTGACCCATAAGGTACGGGATGCGAGGCAGTAATCCCCGCTCCTCTGTCAAATTTTTTTGTCAATCCAGTTTTTTTTAGTTGCACGTCAATTTTGGATATCTTTTGAAATGGTAGTAATGGATATTTTGGTTCTTAATCCATCCTCAAAGAGACCTAAGAAAATACGCCTTGGTCAGGCTCCGTTTCCCGCTTTTCACAGTCAAATCAGTGTTCGACAGTGGCAATTTGTTCATCACCATTTTTATTTCTCCTATAATCGCTAGTTTTTTTAGAAATGGGCGATATAACAAGAGGAAATAATTGCTCTTCAGCGGGCTCCTAAGAGGTTCTTTTTTGCCACATATTTTAATCCAACTGATTTATGAAAAGCTGTTAAATCGCCCGCTATTGCCCTAATTTTCAGGGGGTCTAAAAAATGGTTTAAATCATCTATTTTGGCAAAATAAGTGATAATTAACCTTATTCAGAAATCTTCGATGTTGCCTGGGGGAGGTTTGGACCGGCGAAAATGATCAGAATGCTTATTTCGGATTGTCCGGAGGTTAACGAAGGGAAGCCAGACTGGAAAAAAAATGTCATATCTATTTCCTGTGCGCCACACATACCCACCGGTCATAGGTCGGGTCTTTGGGGTTCTCCCGCACCTCAACCGTCCGGTCCATCGCTTCGCCCCATCTGCGGATCAGGTCAGCTTCAGATTGCTTTCCCACCGTAATCAGCGTCTCATCGGTGAGGGCAAACAGTTCGGCGGCAAGCTGCTGCCACAGGTCCTGCGTAAACGGGTTGATATCACCCATCATGATCCCGATGCCCCGCGGAACCGGATCGAGGTATTCTGATGCAATCGTTGCATCGATGCACACCGTCTCTTCCGGCATCAGGCGCCGGGTGGAGAACCCCAGCGCGATCAGAGCGGGGTCATTATCGCAGGAACGGGGTGAGTACCCGAGATTTCGGAGGATATGGGAACCGACACCCGACCCGCAGCAGAAATCAAGGCAGGAGTCACCTGTCCCCTTGCCCCAGACGTTAGAGATTATCTCTTCAAGAATTGCGTTCCGGGCGGGATTGAGATCTTCTGCCGAAGGTCTGATCTCCTGTGCGATCTGCAGGCTGTAGTATTCCCGCACCGCTGCCATCCAGACGGCCCGATCCTCCTGGTAGATCTCGCCGTTGACTTCCTCGAACCGCTCAATAGCTGCAGCGGTTGGCCTGCGACAGAGGAATGTGCCTGCAGTCCATGCATCCTGCCCTTGGAACGCGAGAGCAAGAGGATCTTCATGCTCATCAATCAGGAGCCTGCCCTGATCAGTCGGGAGTTGTATGAGCAGTGCGGTGAAATCGCTTTCCGTGAGATCGGCAAAGGAGGGCTCGATGAACCGGAGTGCATCAACACCAAGAATTTCAGCGGCTCTCATACGTCACGCTCGATCCGCAGCCCGTGAGGTGCTTCGATCGTACCGTCAATCTTTGCATCTTCGTGGAGCCGGATGGTCTTTGCGATGACATCGCCAAGGATATGGGCGCCCTTCTGGACGTACACTTCCTCACCGCTCTCTACATTCCCATGAATCTCGACCCCGCCGGCAACCGAAATTCCTCTCTTTGCCCGCAGGCTGCCAAAAACCACGGTATCCGGCTGGACGTCAATCAATCCTGCCCTGATATTGCCGTGGAGCCGGCACCCCTTGCCGATCCTCATGGTTGATGGCACAGAAAAGAGTTTCAGGGTCAGTCTGGATCGTGACGGGATCATGAGCGGCATCTCGAATTCCTCATCATCATCCGAGAACAGGTCATCGAGGATCCGATCGATGTCTTCCTCGCGCTGGATCCGCAGCAGTGTCATGAAATAAATCAGGATAAACATGATCACCGGCATCGGGTTCCTGACCTCGATGGCCCCGGTCGCTTCGAACCCCTCCCTGATCTCGACCCGCTCCCCGATGTCAAGCGTCCCGGCTACTTTGAGCTTTCCGTTGATGATTGCCCCTTCACCAATGTAGGCATCCTGCTTTGCGACAACATCACTTCCGATCTCACACCAGTTACCGACCCGTGCGTCCCCGTCAGCCCAGATATATTCCCGGATCTTTGTCGAATCGCCGACAATCACGTCTGCACCCCGCAGCCCGTAATCGATCTGGCAGAATTCACCGATCACAATGTTCCGGTCGGTTTTGATGCTGTGCTCCTGGAGCTCGGTGCCATCAGGGAGCAGGCAGTGGCGGTGCCAGTCCTCGACGCGCTTTTTTTGTTTCTTTGCCTTTGCCACGCTGCCCCCTCACGCACCGAACTTGCGGGATCTGTTGATCAGGTCAAGCGCGATCGGGAGCAGGGATAATCCCCCGATGCGGTTGAGCCCTCCCTGTGCACAGGAGACTTCATCGAACCTGAGAATGTCATCGGTACGAACGCCATCGCCCCATATCACGACCGGCACCGGGTCTGCACTGTGGTCTTTTACGGTGCAGGGAGTGCTGTGATCAGCGCAGATCACGATAATAGTATCCTGTATTGTACGTAAGGGGGAGATAGCGGCATCAATCTTTTCAATAAACGCCATTTTCTGTCTGGCAAGCCCGTCGTGGCCCGATTCGTCTGCCCCTTTGATATTCACCAGCACAAAATCCCGCGAGCGGAGTTCTTCGGTAGCCGCCGCAATTTTTCCGTAAAGATTGCTGTCCTGCGATCCCGTAATCCCATCAACATGTACCCGCCGGAGCCCGACAGCAGTCCCGATACCGGCGATGAGGTTTGCGGCACAGATGACACTGCCCGAGATCCCATACCGTGAGGAGAACGGTTCGAAAAGACCCATCTCACCGGCACCCCTCATGAGGACGGTGGTTGCGGGATTGAGGTCTCTTTGCTTTCGTTCCCGGTTGACCGGGTGATCTGCAAGAATTGCGGTCGACTGTTGTACGAATTCATTGCAGATTACAGCAGTCTTCTCATGCGCCGGTTCGTGTTTGAGGGCAACGATGGTGAGCGGCGGTATGCCCTCCTTTTTGGGGTCATTGGACGAAACGCAGTGCCCGAGCCCCTTTCCTTTGAAAGCGAGGGCGGCACGGTGACCGGCCCCTGACCTGAAGATAAATTCCACCTCATATTTCGAGAGATCGACCCCATTCTGGATTGCAGCACTCAACGCTGCAGTGTCATGGATCCTTCCCGCCCGCCGATCAGTGACAACCCCCTCCATGGAGAGCGTCGCATAATTGCACCGGAACCCGATCATGCCGGGTTCCATTTTGATACCTGTGCCTTCGCATTCAAGGGGACCCCTCCCGGTATAATAGGTATGGGGGTCATAACCGAGCAGGGCAAGGTGGGCGGTGTCAGAGCCGGGGCGGATGCCGGGAGCAATGGTGTCCATGATCCCGCAGACACCTTCACGGGCAAAGGCATCGAGGTTCGGTTTTTTTGCCGCCTGCAGCGGGGTCTTACCGGCGAGCTCCGGGCACGGGCGGTCGGAGATTCCGTCAAGGACCAAAAAGAGGATCTTGCGTGCGGTCATTACGGATAGGTTTGTAATGAAAGCTCTTATGCTGAACGGTCAGCAGGGTCATGAACACTCCGTGCATGCTGCGTGATTGAAAAGGGATAAAAAAAATTTATACTGCGATTGATCTCATTCAGTTGAGACCGGTGCTGCCACCTGTTCGACCTTTGACTTGATGATCTCGACCCGGCGGACCGGGTACAGTGGTTTTACGACCTTGAAAATGTCACGGGCGATCTCTCCTCCGACAATTCCGGTCACCAGCGTGTTAAGGTCCCATACCGCTGCCTGTGCCTGCACATTTGCCGTCATCGCGTTCCTGATCGCGTGGATCTGCGAAACGTTCGCCCGTGCGAGCGTGTAGCAGCTGACGGTGAGCCGGACTTTTTTTCCGTCCTTGGTCATAATCGGGATCAGGCAATCGATCCGCGTGCTCCGGCGCTTGATCAGCCCACGCAGGTAGTCTCTGGTCACCTCGTGCCCGACAAACTCGGTATATGCCGCGTCGCCGGTCACGCTTGAGATCTTGAAGCGCATCTTGATGTGCTGCTTTGCATAGTCGTTTGTGATCTCGCCCAGCGTTGCCTGCATGATCCTGCCGACAACACTCCCCGAGTCGTTTGCAATGGTGTCACCGATGTATGCCTTGCCGAGGTTTTCGGGGACATGCACTTTGAACCAGCTCTTGGCTTTCCAGCCCTCTACTCTTCTTCCAACCTGTTTCTTTGCCATGTAATCACCTACAAAAATTTGAATATCTCATGCGGTTCGCCGACCAGTGTTGCCACCTTGTCCGGCCATCCGTCCATATCCAGCCCTTTCTGGGCTAAAAACGCCGCTGTCCAGCGCTCGAGCCCGACGCCAGAACAACCGGACCAACAGTCTGCACCACTCTGGATCTTCACGTTGAACCCTTTTGGGTATTTGTCGCCATTGATGCTCACGTTCTGGAACTCGAGCCAGTTGTCGCTGTACGGCAGGTACGCCTCGTAATCGGTCGTGCCCACGCGCTCACCGCACCCGCAGGCACCTTCCCCGGCAGTCTGCGGGGCCTTTTGGGCATCGACCATCCCTTCCTGTGCCATAAACCACGGGGTAACCCGTGCACATCGCCACTCGAGCTCGAGGATCTCCTCAAACACATGATGATACGCATCGTGGAGTTTGTCTGCCATTGCCACGGTCTGTTCAGCGGTTCCGAGCCAGACGATCTCGATCCGGTGGAACTCGTCCACCCGCTCGATCCCGTGGATGCCGCCGCTCTCATACCGGTGTGACGTGCCGCTGCGGTCAAAGACCTTCACCGGAAGACTGGAAGTGCCCAGCGTCTCGCCCTGCACGAACGGCCAGAACGATGGGCACTGGGCGTAGCATAACCCTCCGATCGGACCATCAATCTTCCCGCGGATCATCTCGATGGGCACCTCCCCCGTCACCTTGAAGAAGTCGCCGACATCCTCCCAGAAGGCGGGGTCGCGGGTCTTGGGGGTGCATACATAGTAAATCTCCGGATATACACCTTTGGCGTGCCCGGATCTCATCCAGACCTCCCACGGCGTGAGCTTGGGGAATATCATCTCAGAGAACCCGAGGGGCCGGATGATTTTTTCGACGACAATCTGCTCGAATGCACGGAACAGCTGCACCGATTGTGGCCCGTGAATCCACTGGCCACGGGCCGCTCCGTGCCGTATCCAGTTGCGCTTCACCATCTCATCGGTAGGGTTCCGGGTGAAATGGCGCTGCCTGGGAGCACTCGCATAGACGAGCTCCCAGTGTTCGCCCTTTCCCCCGTAAGCCGACGCCTGGATCTTTTCGTCAATGAGTTTGAGGATCCGGTCCGGTACCCTGTTCTCGAGGTCTGCCGCACTCACCGCGAGGTCAAGCGAGAGCCCGTCCTTTCTTAGGTCAAAGGATTTGATGAACGGCAGATTCGGGATATGGATCCCGTCAGGAATCTCACCGGTCACCGTGATCCGGTACTCCCCGATCGAAATACCACGCAGCCCCAGCCGGAACTTTCCCAGCGTCATGGCGATCTGTTTTCTGAACCGGAAGAGAGCGTCATGCGCCCGTGTATAGGTGCCACTTTCGATCGTAAGCCGGATACTATTTGCCTCCACGCTCCAGCTCGTGATCCTGCCCACTTCCCGCTCGTCAACGCCTTTGGGAACACCTTTTTTAAACAGCACCGTGTTCGATTCGGCCACGGCCATTTCAACGGCACTGCTCGCTTCTGCCGGAATGTCGCTGTTGAAGGTGAGTTCTGCTGTCAGTGCGAAACGAACGAACATGTTTCCTCCGCAATTCCAAGGTTTGTCAGATAATCATCCACCGATGCGATCACGGAACGCAGCTGGGTACCGGTGATCACGGTCTTCACCCCGTTTTTTGTTGCAATAGTCTTCATCGATGCAAGGTTGTCAGGGCGGATTGCCGTTGCCACACAGGCAGGGTGCCGGTGTATAGTCGTGATAACTCCATCGATCCGCATCATGCCGAAACCGCCTCCTGCCAGCCTTTTCTGAACGCATCAATCCGCATGCAGGGAATTGTCGCCCCGGCGCGGTATTTGTGCCCTCCGCCGGTTCCCCCGCAGGATTGGGCGAGCCCGCGGATCACTGACCCGAGGTCCATATCGATCCCCATGTGACATCGCGCCGAGATCCGGCATTTCTCACCATCTCGCGCAACGACAGCAATGGGTGTTGGGCGGGCGGACTTACAGGCAAGTGCATCTGCCACATCGCTTGCGACCGTCGCATCCCCGGTTTCGTATACACCATCAGGTCCTGGTGAGGTGCCTGCCGCCTTGCGGATTGCAGCGATGACGTTCAGCCGGTGCGCTCGTGCAATCTCCCATGCCGTTTCTGCATCTCTCGAATACCGCAGGCACAGCGATGCACCCAGCTCACCCCGCCCTGATTTCCCGCAGGCGTCGATGACCGAGGCGAGTGCGTGGGCATCGGGGATTACCTCGCGCTCGAGTGCGTAGGTGTCACCATAGATCTCTTCTAAACAACTGGCGTCTGCATGTGGGATGACCTGGAGCACAGAAAGGGAAAGGAGGAGGTCAAGACGCAAAGCATTTTTTCCGGCTGCCAGTGTCATGATCGCGTTCACTGCGTTCTCATCCCCGCTGATACCATCAAGGTACGGGTTAATTGCCGTGAGCCACTTTTCCGGCATATCTCTTCCCGCGAGCCGAAGCCCCCGGTTCGGATTGATGATACCGTTTCCCACACCCTCGTTGAAAATCTCAAGGTTTCTTCCGGTCAGTGCCTGGTGGTCTCCCATGATTCCCAACAATGCAAGCCCTGCAAGGTCGCGGTTATCACCCATGTTTTGGGCAACCAGATACGCCATCCCCGATGCAGACAGATCGCGGTCACCGTCAATGCCAAAAAGGCGCGGGTTTGCATGATATTCCCCGATAAAGTGCGGGTGGTGGTGGTCTACGACCATCGTTTCTCTGGGAAGGTCCTCAATGCCTGCACCGAGATCGCAGAGCACATACGGGTTTCCCTTGATGAGATCAGATGCGGTAATCTCACGACGTATCCTGAACCGGAAGCGGATGCCAGCACCGACCATCGCATGGCAGAGGATGGAACCGGCAGCGATACCATCAGCATCATGGTGGGCGATTACTTCGATATACTCCTGCCTCTTTATCTGTTCTGCGACATGGATCGCGGCATCTTCAAGTGACATATGGATCGAAAGGATTTATCGTGACAGCAGAATTTCTGTAGTCTCCGGTTTGTAGATCCAGCCAACGGGCAACCTGCCACTCCCGGTATAGTACTTCACAAGCCGCCGGATCTTTGATTCCATCAGATGGAGCTGCCGTTTGTTGTGCAGGTCGTTCTTGTTCTCGATCAAGTGTTTGCGCAGTCCGAGCGCCTTTTTCATGAGATCACGCAGGTCCTCGGGAATATCTGACTCCATCTTGTGAGCCTTGAGGATGTCGCCGATGCGCTTTCCTCCGGTCATGAGTTTGATGTCAGGGACGCCGTAGCGATCCCGCAGGATCAGCCCGATCCTGCTGCTCGATGCGCCTTCCTTCCGGAGTTCGATGATCACTTTCTCGATCCCCTTGATGTCCGTGTTGGACCATGAGGGCACCTCCTTCCGGTAGGGGCGGACTGAACCTGACTTGCCCCTTCTGCGGGCATGCATTCTTGCCATAGTATAACCTCCTGTCGACGGTTGGTAAGTCCAAAAGAGCAGCCGTTGCTGACTCCCGGTAATCCCAAGCCACGTTGGGCAGTGCAACCAAGTGCACGTCGGACTTACTTCTGCCAGCACTTATTCAAAAGTGCTTGATCTCATTCTATTGGAGTGATATTAATGGTATCGCAGGGATTTAAGAGAATTATTCGTAGTATGTTTGAGGGGTCATCTGCTAAGAATGAGAAGGGGGTGTTCCCCAGTTATCCGGCGTTACTTTCCTATGGTTTCATGTCACGCATTTTCTGTGGATTTTTTTGAAATATACCTGAAAATGCAAGGGGAGGAAACTATCATGGCAGGTCGTGACCTTATACCCGATCCCCTTGTTTTTTTACCTTGGCAGGGAGATGGAATGTAAGGATGGATAAAATCCCACTGGAAACAAATGACGGCGATTCGGCGATCAGGTTCCGGGATTGTTTCTCGGTACGGTATATCCAGTCGGCTGCATTATTGTGCAGGTTGGCGTATACCATTGAAAAAAACCATGCAGAATCCGGAGAAATATCTCAGGAATCACTCCTCCGGCACGAGGCATTCATCCTCAACTCACTCTTTTCCTCGGTTGCATTTCTTGAATCTACCGTAAATGAGCTCTACTCTGATGCGGCGGACAATGCCTATTTCTTTACCGACGAAAAAAATGAGCTGCTTTTAAAAAATATCGGGGAGAAGTGGAAGAATGAAAACTACTTTGATCGCACTCCTGTGGTAACCAAGTACCAGAAAATACTGGTGATCGCGGATAAACCAGTGTTCGATGAAGAGCATCCTGCGTTAATAAACATCCGGAACGTGATGGAAATCCGTAATTACCTGATGCATTACCGGCGTGAATGGGTAATTCTTCAAAAAGGGAGGGTGTCTGATGCCCGTGAGGAAACCCGGGCTGAAAAATTTGAAAAAATGCTTAAAAACAAATTTATGGAAAATCCACTGGCTCATAAAAGCCGGCCATTTTTCCCGGATAAATGTTTGGGGCATGGGTGTACAGAATGGGCAGTAATAAACAGTCTTGAATTCACCGATGAATTTTTTTTGAAACTTGAACTGCCCGCTCCTTATGACGGGATAAAAAAAGAATTATTAACAAAATAACCTGGCTTATCTCTTCTTCTTTCCCCTCTTCTTTGTCCCTTTTGCCATCGACAGAAGATCAATATTATAGACGCCTTCCTTACCTACCGATATGACCCGTTCATCGCTCTTTGCCATTTTCTCGATGTTGAGTTCATAGGAACCGGGCCCCACAATCCTGATGGTCTCGACCCGGTCATACATTTCAACTTCTTTTTTGGGCTCCGCCTTTATTTCGAGCACCTGCTCTTTGGATTCCTCTGCGATCTCGGCGATGGATTTCTCCTCGAGCACATCCTTATGGATCTCGGCATCCTTCACATAGAGGAACTTCTTGCCGCCACAGCTCGCACAGCCTTTTAGGATCTCGGTTGACCCGTCCCTGTATTCCCGCCCGCACTTGGTGCACTTGTGTGGCATTGGTCAATTCCTCACATTCAGGCTACCCGAAGTACTCGATCATCATCTCGTAGAGCTCTTCGACATTCTTTCCCTCAAGACTCGAGATGGCGATGACCGGGTGCTGGGGGAAGGCACTGCGGATCCGTGCCGGAGTGGCTTCAGGAAGGTCGATCTTGTTTGCCACAATAAGGACCGGGAGCTTCCTGCTCTCAATGATGCCCACCATCATGATATTCACCTGCATGAAGGGGTCCAGCGTGGAATCGAGCATGTAGATGACGCCGTCAATGTCCTCGCGCAGCCAGTGCATCGCCTCGGCGACACCCTCGGTTGCCTCGCGGGCACGGATAATCGCCTCATCCTTGTCAAGACCGAACTCCAGAAACTCGTGGTAGTCGATCCTGGTCGTCACACCCGGGGTATCAACGATATCAATGGTGACGGTTGCGCCATTGGCACCGGAGATGATGATATCTTCCTTTTTGCGTGCCCGCCGGGTCTCGTGCGGGATCTCGCTCACCGGACCGACCGCGTCACCCGTCCAGTCGCGGGCGATACGGTTGGCAAGCGTCGTTTTTCCTGCGTTTGGTGGACCGTAAATGCCGATCCGGGTCCGTTTCTTTTTAAAAAAACGGGAAAGGAAGCTGGAAAACCTTTTTTTGGCTCTGCCGAACGTCTGATAAAATATTCTCATCGAACACCTCAGGGCAAACCCCAACCGGTCCGGGAAGGTGGTGCCCTTAACTCGTAATTAATGTATAGAATGCGCCCTTTATTATGTTTCTTCTGTCAGAAACGCCCGCATTAGCGTTATTTATAAATGTATCCGCAACGCATCTGTTTTGCTTTGTCATTCCACTGCATGATTGCATGGCACTGCCCAATCCTTTATATCACAGTGAATGAGTATTGGTAAATTGTAATCATCAGACCAGAATCACAAGGAGGTGACTCATGAAAAAGACATCCAATGCAATCCGGTTCGAGACCCGGGTGTCACTCAAGGAAGTGATGAAGCGCAACCCGACAAAAATCGGCATTGAAGCCAGCGTTGCAAAAGCAGCGAAGGTGATGTGCCAGGAAGAGGTCGGCAGCTGCATCGTCATTCAGCGAAATCTTCCCATCGGCATTGTGACCGAGGAAGACATCAACTGCAAGGTGGTGGCAAAGGATCTCAAGCCAAGCAACGTACGTGTAAACGAAATCATGAGCACGCCGCTCATTACGGTGAGTGCGGATAAGACGGTGGGTGATGCAGCCCATATGATGGTCAAGCACAAGGTAAGGAGGCTCCCCGTTGTCGATGAAGACAACAAGGTCATCGGCATTGTCACCGTCCGGGACCTCCTTACTGTCTCCAACGAACTCAACGAGCTTCTCACTGATCTCATCGAGATCAACCGCGAGGAGCATGTGGAGGTGGGCATGTGCAACCGCTGCAGCCAGATGTCTGATGACCTCAAGCGGGTAGACAATACGATGCTCTGCGCCCGCTGCCGTGAGGAGGAAAACATCACATGAAAGTTGCACAGGATTTCATGGTTGAGATCCCTGTGCTCCGGTTCAGTGACCAGATAACCAAAGCACGGCAGATCCTTCGTGACGACCGGTTCCGTGAAATCTACGTTGTGGACGATGCAAAAAAACTGCTCGGCTTCATCGACATCACGGACGGTTTGCGGGTAACCGCGACCAAGTCAAACGTCACGGTCGAAGGATTCACCAAGGATGCACCGGAAGTGCATGCGGCAGACTCCATCGAGGCGGTGGTACAGGAGATCAGAAGATTCCATACCGACAGTGCCGCAGTGGTTAACGGGCAGCGGCACCTGACCGGGGGCGTTCTGCTCTCTGACCTGTTCCCGGTCATCATCTCCCGCCACGAGTTCAATGGAAGCGTCGGTGATCATATGACCCGTAACGTGGTGACAGCAGACGCCGCTGATGCCATCCAGCACGTATACACGCTGATCGTGGAGAGCGGCTTTTCAGCATTCCCTGTTGTCAAAAAGAAGAAGATCATCGGAATCGTGTCCCGTCGCGATCTGCTGCGGGGTGGGCGGACGAGAGCCGCAATTGCCCATGCAGCGCATACAACCGTGGGTGAAATTATGACCAAGGAGGTAATAACCATCGGTCCGGACGATGCAATCAGCACCGCTGCCGAACTGCTCGTGCGTCATGATGTAAGCCGGCTACCGGTGATTGACAGGGGATCTCTTGTGGGCATTCTGGACCGGCATGATGTCATCGCCGGTCTTCGATGAGGCCGGACCAATGACTGGTCGAAGCATTCTGGGGATCTGAACACCATAATATCTGATATCAAACCGCCCTCCCCCGGAGGGATTGGGCGAAAAAAAGAGGGGGGATCACATGCGCAGGAATGATCGCAGCATCAAGCAGGGGGACAAACTGCTCAAGATGCACGGCAAATTTGACAGGGGACCGGTCGAGTTCAAGTCCCATATCGTAAAGCAGGAAGGCGAGATCATGTCGATTGCAACCCGCGATGTTGTGTCGGTTCCACCGACTGCGACCATTATCGGGGCGGTGGAGACTATGACGAAATGCGGGTTCCGGCGGTTGCCCGTGACCGATGCAGGGACAAAAAAACTTCGGGGAATCATCACATCGGGGGACGTGATCAATTTCATGGGCGGGGGAGACAAGTACCGGCTCGTTCAGGTGAAGCACGGGGGCAACCTGATCTCAGCGGTGAACGAGAGCGTAAGAACGATCATGACCCGGCAGCTCGAAACACTCCCCGACAGCGCCAGGATATCAGACGCGATGGAGATCATCGTTCATAAGAAGATCGGCGGGCTCCCGATTGTGGATGAGAGTGACGTGCTCGCAGGAATTGTCACCGAGCGGGATGTCATGAGGGTTCTTGCTGCGGAGAAGAGCCCGCTTGCGGTGGAAGACGTGATGACCGGCTCATTGCGGATTACCCGACCGGACTGTACGATTGGAGAGGTCACCCGCGACATGACGCAGCACCGTTTCCGCAGGCTCCCTGTTGTAAGTGATGAGGTTTTGTATGGTATCGTCACCGCGACAGACATCATGCGTTATCTGGGCAGCCGTGAAGTGTTCTCCCGGCTTTCGACCGGCAATATTGCCGAAGTGATGGGGCTTTCGGTGCGCACACTGATCTCCGGGGACCTCTTCACCATTGGCCCCGGCAGGAGCATCAACGAGGCTGCCCGCGAGATGCTGGAGAAGAACGTCGGGGCCCTCCCCGTCATTGAGGATACCCGGCTGATCGGGCTCGTCACCGAATTCGATCTGGTGCGGGCATTTGCACAAGGGTGAAGGAAATGAAGGCATCCGATGTGATGTCGGCACCGGTCCATGTGATAAGTCCATCGGAGACAGTGGCACACGCCCGTCACCTGATGGTCAAGCATCATATCTCCCGCCTCCCTGTTATGGAAGGCGGGGAGCTGACAGGTATTATCACGAAAAAGGACCTCGCCTACCGGCTCCGGCAGAGCGAGCCCGCATGGCGGCGGCGTCCGATCGACCGTATCCCGGTAAGTGTTCTTGCTGTGCCTGACCCGATCGTCGTGGGACCGGAGACCGGCATACGGGAGATTGCGGGAATTTTTATCGAGCACAACATCAGCAGTGTACCGGTGTTTGATGGAGATACCGTGGTTGGCATTGTGACCAAGTCGGACCTGATGAAGTCCGCGCTGATCAGGAGCCTTGCCTGCCCGGTATCAGACATGATGGAGGATGTGGCAACGGTGAGCCGGTTTCACTCGCTCGATCACGTCATTGATGTGATGAGCGAACGCAACGATAAGGTGGTTGTCACCAACAACGACAACTCCATCGCCGGCATTATCACCGAGACAAACCTTGCGTTCTTTGATAACGAGCAGAAGATCACCGGTGTGGTGGAGAGGGGTGTAACCGTCAGGCGAAGGAAACAACCGAGGGGTGTCCGGGGAGGAGGTTTACTTTTCCTTGCACCGGTGATTGCCGAGGACATCATGACTTCGCCGGTGATTACCACACCACCGGACACTCCGGTGAACCGGGCCGTATCAACCATGAACAGACATCAGATCAACAGCCTTGTGGTCGTGGAGAATAGCGACATTGCAGGTATCATAAAACGGGATGATATTATCAGGGAAGTGGCGAAATGACAAAAGAACTGTTCATAAAAGATGTAATGGCACAACCAGTGACAATCGCAAAATCCGCAAAAGTAACCGAAGCGCTCGATAAAATGCTCGACGAGGGCATTGACCCGCTCATTGCGACTCACAATACCAGCGTCGCTGGTACGGTTTCACGGCAGGCGATAGCGAGGAAGCTGGGCAGCAAACAGAACTCCAGCATCGCGCCCTCCGCCATCCATGTTTCAAGTGTTGTAGAGGAGGATTTCACGAGCATCTATCCCGATGAAAGCATCGACGTACTCGTGCCACTGCTCCAGCGCTACAAGCTGGTGGTGGTGTACGATGCCGACCACAAGCTCATCGGGCAGGTGAGCGCCGGCGACCTGCTCAAAAAGGTACGGCCGGATGGTGCGCTTGAAGCGGCGATGGAGGAAGCGTTCACTATTGAATCCGACGAACGCGTGGTCCACCTCCGCCGCCGCATGCTGGACGACAATATCACCCGTTTTGTCGTGACCGAGAATGATAAGATTGTCGGGATCGTAACTGAGACCGATGTAGCGATCGCAATGCGGAAGTTCCGGAAAGCGGTTACCGGGAAACACCAGGACCACCGGATCCGAAATCTGCTGGTCAAAGACATTATGAGTTCACCGGTCATCTCCATCGACCGGCGTGCAAAGGTTGGGGAGATCGTTGACCTCCTGCTCAAGAAGAACATCAGCTCGATACCGATCGCTGAAACGGGGAAGCTCGTCGGTATGGTGACAAGGCAGTCGCTGGTCGATGCACTCTAGCCATGTATGGATGGACGTGACTGCATGCATGGAACGATAACGGGGTGATGATATTGGATCAGCTCTTTGTCCGGGATATTATGTCAAAGCCCGTGACAATTGCCAAATCACAGGCGATAACAGAAGCGCTTGATAAGATGGTGGACGAAGGGATCGACCCGCTCATTGCCCTTTCGGATCATGAGGTGGTCGGGACCGTTTCACGCAAGTCTATCGCAGACAAACTGGGAAACAGGCAAAAGGCACCGATTTCCACGGCCAAGATCCACATCGCAGGTTCGGTAGAGGCGAATTTCACATCGGTATTCCCGGATCAGGAGATCACCACCCTTGTGTCCCTGCTCAAGAGGTCCAAACTGGTGGTGGTCTATGACCAGAACCGACGGCTGATCGGACAGGTCGGGTACGGTGAGCTGCTGAGAGTGCTCCAGCCTAAAGGAAGTGTGGATAAAGCGATGGAAGCCGCATACACGATCGGGGTGAACGATCGTGTCCAGCACCTCCAGCACCGGATGGCAGAAGACGGTATCAGCCGGTTTGTAGTGACTGATGGGAACCAGCTCGTTGGCATCGTGACGGAAACTGACATCGCAGTTTCAATGCGCAGGTTCCGTGAGAAGGTCGAGGGTCGTCACCAGGATTTCCATCTCCATAACCTCCTTGTCCGTGCCATCATGTCAGCTCCTCTCCACAGTGTCGACCGGAGCGTAAAGGTTTCCCAGATCGTTGACCTCATGCTCAAAAAAAACATCAGTTCGATGCCAGTCACCGATAAGGGCAGACTCGTTGGTATGGTGACGAGGCAGTCGCTGGTCAATGCCCTTTAAATTTATCGTGTCGAACGCAACATTCTTGACCAGGTGGCAATTCATCATTGCCACCATCCGCCTATCTGTAACAGGGGAACAATTGCTGACTTAAAAAAAGTCAGAAATTGGTTGGTAACAGGAACTGGCTGTACTAAACTATTTGAGAAGACCCGTAAAGATTTAACAGTAAGGTCTTTGACAATACCTGGCATCTTTTTTATTATGCACACCTTTTGCGTGATATCAGAGCAATTTCTCCTCACTCATAATCCTTAATAATCATCAACCGCAAAAATTGAGCAGATGGTCTCGAAAAAATCGATGAGAAAGACGCGTCCGGTCTGCCCAACAGACAACGTGGCTGATCTCCTTGACGGAATGGCAAAGACCGGTTTTCAGGGGCGCAAGCTGGGTGAATCCGTCCAGGTCTGGAAAAGGATGCTGGCTGACCCGGAATGCACCATTTTTTTCGGGCTTTCGGGAGCGATGATCCCTGCAGGAATGCAGAGGTGTCTTGTCGACATGGTGAAGCACCACTATGTTGACGTGATTGTCTCGACCGGCGCCAATATTTTCCATGACATCTGTGAACATACCGGTGTGAGCCACTATCTCGGTCACCACCACGTGGACGATGCCAAACTGTACGAGAAGGGCATCGACAGGATGTATGATGTGTTTGCGTTTGAAGAGGAGTTTCGCAACGTGGACAGAGAGATTGCAAAGTATGCCGAGACAATCGCCCCGTTCCGTGGCTCCTCGCGCGAGTTCATCGTCCTCTTTGGAAAATACCTTCTAAAAAATTACCCGGGACACGAATCGATCACATCCACCTGCGCCAGAGAGAAGATCCCGATCTTCATCCCGGCGATTTGTGATTCATCGATTGGTATCGGTCTCCTGATGGCCCGCCGGCAGGGCGTCGATGTGGACATTGACCAGATCAGCGACGCGGATGAGATCACCACCATGGTCGAGGACGTAAAAAAGACCGGGGTCATCTTTGTAGGTGGTGGCGTGCCCAAGAACTTCATCCAGCAGACCCAGGTAATCGGTTCCATCCATGAAAAAGAGCTTGGCGGGCACGATTATGCCATCCAGTACACGACAGATTCCCCACACTGGGGCGGGCTTTCGGGCTGCACCTTTAATGAGGCGATCAGCTGGGGGAAGGAATCAGCGGGAACGGTGCAGGTACAGGTGCATGTCGATGCGACGATCGCGCTCCCCCTGGTGATATCGGCACTGGTCAGTAGCGGTGTGAAACGGGTCAGGAAGCGCAACCCAAAAAAGAAATAGTATAACGGCAGGTATTGCAGGAGAGCGTGTTCGATCAGATTATATTTTTTTTTGGAGCAGTCTCACTAATGCCAGGAGACCATCGTATGAGCCGCGAACTGAATTGTGAGAGTAATCCGGGAGTATTGTGCCTCAATAAACGCCGCAATCTGCAAACAATTTTCCCGGGTCAATCTGGCGATATTATATAATAGATTATGATCCATGATTTCCCACAAGAGTCTTTTCATAAATTAGCGAGTTGTCCCATATGGGTGTCCTGCCAATCGACCGGTTTCGGGCCGATCAACGCATCCCTTTCCTCCTTGTTCTCGGAACCGCACTCGTTACACTTGCTGCCAACCTGTACGGGCTGATCATGGGCATCACCATGGTTATTCCCCACCTTCTCTATATACCGATTATCCTGGCCTCCTTTTATTACCCGAGACGAGGTGTTCCATTCGCAGTCGGGATCTCAATAGCCTACCTTTTGATGGTCGTGTCCACGCGTTCCGGAATTCAGGTCGATCTCATCTCTGCATTCACACGGTGTGTGGTCTTTGTTGTTATCGCTGCGGTTGTCTCATATCTCTCACTCAGGGTTGCAGATGAGGAAACGCAGATCAGACAGGCAAAGGAAGAATGGGAGCGGACATATGATGCCGTTCCCGATCTCATCGCGCTTATTGATCTCAACTACCGTATCATCCGGGTCAACCGGGCAATGGCGGAGAAGCTCCGCATCAAACCGGAGGAGGCAGTCGGACGTTATTGCTATGAAGCGGTGCACTGCACCTCTAACCCGCCAAATACATGCCCCCACTCCCGGCTTATTATCGATGGGCATGAGCACACGAGCGAGGTCCATGAAGATCACCTCGGTGGTGATTTTCTTGTCACGGTCTCCCCCCTCCGTAATCTGCAGGGCAGACTGATAGGAAGTGTGCATGTCGCCCGGGATATCACCACAAGGAAGCGTGCAGAGGAGGCGCTGCGGGAGAGCGAGGAGAAGTTCCGTACGCTTATGGAAAACCTGAATGTGGGGGTCTACCGGAACACCGCGGAAGAGCAGGGCCGGTTCCTTTTGGCAAATACGGCGCAGGCGCATATGCTGGGCTATGAATCAGTGGAGGAATTATTGAGTCTGCCTGTCACTGCCCTCTATACTAACCCTGAAGAGAGGATAAAATTCCTTGCAGATCTCAATTATTGTGGTGTTCTGAAAGACCGTGTCGTCCAGTTGAAAAAGAAGGACGGGACACCGATATGGGTGTCGGTTAATGCCAGAGCGAAATACAATGAATTCGGCGAGATTGAGTGGATCGACGGCGTCATTGAGGACAATACTGAACGCCGGGCGCTGCAACAGGAATTGGAGAACTACAACAAAGAGCTGGTGCGGTTCAATGAAGCTCTCGCACAGGCAAACAAGAAGCTCAACATCCTCTCCTCGATTACCCGGCATGACATCCTGAACAAAATTACCGCGCTGCTTGCTTATCTTGAGCTTTCGCAGGGTCGGACCAACGATCCCACCCTGCTTGAATATTTCCAAAAGGAGATCGATACCATCCGCGCAATCGAACACCAGATTGATTTTACGCAATACTATCAGGACATCGGGGTTCGGGCTCCGGAATGGCAGGATGTCAGATCAACCATCGCTCGGGCAGCAGCACAGCTGCAGCTGGGGGCGGTATCGCTCACGGTCCAGTTCGACGGAATTTCAATCTTTGTTGATCCCCTGATTGAAAAAGTCTTCTACAATCTCGTGGAGAATGCGATACGGCATGGTGAGCATGCGACAGCGATCACATTCTCGGCCCGGGAAATCCACGACGGTTTAACCATTATATGCGAAGATAATGGTGTCGGCATCCCTTCGGAAAACAAAGAGAAAATCTTCATCCGGGGATTTGGCAACCATACGGGGCTTGGGCTTTTTTTGATCCGCGAGGTCCTCTCCATTACCGGCATTACAATTACTCAGACCGGTGAATTCGGAAAGGGAGCACGGTTCGAGATCCACGTGCCAAAAGACAAGTACCAGTGTACACCGCCAGAATCCCGTGAACGACAGGAGTAGTGGTGTCGGAATACCTACCCGCGTTTCAGGTACAGGCAAACAGTTATAACCCCGACCCATCCATATTATAAAGCACCATTCATGGAGCGGCGGATCTCCGCCGCGAGTGTCTGTCAAAGATGCGAGATTCTCTGTTGAGGTAGCCAAGCCTGGTATGGCGCAGGTTTGCTAAACCTGTGTCCCCCTGGGACTCGAGGGTTCAAATCCCTCCCTCAGCGCTCAAGAGTAAATCTCACAACCGAGGGGATTGGATGGCTCAGGAAGAAGACATAAAATACTTTGTACGGATTGGTACCACCGATCTGGACGGCACGAAATCCGTCCGTATCGCTCTTACCGGCATCAAGGGTGTGGGCAGGCATACATCGAGCGTGATCTCCCGCATGGCAAAGGTCAATGAATTTGCGACGCTTGGGCGTCTGGATGAGGACGGGGTCAACCGGCTCCGCGCCGTTATCGACCAGTACGGCACAAAGGTGCCGGCATGGATGACAAACCGCCCCAAGGATGTCTATACCGGTGAATCAAAGCACCTGCTGGGTGTCGATGTGACCATGGCAAAGGACGACGACGTCAATATGATGAGAAAGATCCGATGCTACAAGGGCATCCGCCACGAAACGGGGCAGAAAGTCCGCGGGCAGCGCACCAAGTCCACCGGAAGGACCGGATCTACGGTCGGTGTGAGCAAGAAGAAAGTAGGCGGTGCGTAATCCATGGGTTATCCGGGAAAGAACCATAAGTCATACCAGACCCCCAAACGCCCGTGGGAAAAGATACGGATCGAGCAGGAGACCCGCCTTGTCATCGAATACGGATTACGCAACAAGCGCGAGGTCTGGATTGCTCAGAGCATCCTGCGCAAATACCGCAAAGGTGCCCGTGTTCTCCTTGCCCTGATGTCCAGCAGTGCCGACAGGGCACTCTTTGAAGCGAAGCGGTCCGAGCTGATCACGTCCATGCAGCGCGCAGGGCTGCTCGGTCCGGATGCAGATATCGATGACGTCCTCTCGCTCAAGGTCCAGGCGCAGCTTGAGCGCAGGCTTCAGACGGTCGTGTACCGCAAGGGGCTTGCACGTTCACCAAAGCAGGCACGCCAGCTCATCACGCACGGGCACATTGCAATCAGCGGGAGGCGCGTGAGCATTCCCGGCTATCGTGTGAGCCGTGCTGAGGAAACGCAGGTCAGTTACTACGGCAAGTCTCCCTTGACAAGCGATTCCCATGCGGAGAAAGCAAGGATCACAAAAGCCGCAGGGGTGAGGTGAGATGGCCGCAAGTGAGAAGGAGAAGTGGGGCATAGCGCATATATTTGCCTCTTTCAACAACACGATCATCACCATCACCGACCTCTCGGGAGCCGAGACGGTAACAAAGAGCTCAGGTGGCATGGTGGTCAAGCAGGACAGGAACGAAAGCTCGCCGTATGCGGCGATGCAGATGGCAGCAAATGTCGCAGCCGCGGCAAAAGAGAAGGGGATTGTCGGTGTCCATGTCAAGGTGCGTGCGCCGGGACAGGGGAAGCAGCGCAGTCCCGGGCCCGGTGCCCAGGCGGCGATCCGTTCGCTCGCCCGTGCCGGCATGCGCATTGGCAGGATTGAGGACGTCACCCCCATCCCCCATGACTCATGCCGTCCGAAGGGTGGCAGACGAGGAAGGAGAGTGTGATGGAGATCCAGTTTGCCAGTCTCGATGATACTGTTGCACGGTTCACTCTTGGCGGTGTAAGACCATCGTTTGCCAATGCGCTGCGCAGGGCAATGATCTCTGAAGTGCCGACTCTTGCAATCGACGATGTGCGGATCTACGACAATACGAGCGCACTCTTTGATGAAATGCTCGCCCACCGGCTCGGTCTCATACCGATCAAAACCGACCTTGTCACATACTCCCGCAAGGAAACCTGCGCCTGCGAGGGTGCAGGCTGCCCGAGCTGTTCCGTGACCTATACCCTGAGCGTCGAGGGTCCGAAAACGGTTCAGTCAGGTGATCTAATCCCGCAGGATCCAAAGGCACTCCCGGTACATGACAACATTCCGATTGTGAAACTCACCAAAGGGCAGAAGCTCGTGCTTGAGGCGCGGGCAATCCTCAATACCGGCAAGGAGCATGCCAAATGGCAGCCTACGGTCATCTGCGGGTACAAGAATTATCCGGTGATCAAAATCAGTGATGCCTGTGATGCATGCGGGATGTGTGTCGAGGAATGTCCGCGGGAAATCCTTGGATCAAAAGGGAAAAAGGTCGAGGTAATCGAAAATAAGCTCCCTGAATGCTCCATGTGCAGGCTCTGCGAACGGGCATGCGTGGCAACAGGTATCGGGGACGAGCCGGCAATCAAGGTCAGTGCGGAGCCCGACCGGTTTATTTTCGTCGTTGAGGGAGACGGGGCGCTCCCTGTCAAAGAGATCATGCAGCGGGCGATACAGTACATCAAAGGACAGTCAGACGAGCTGGAGAAACAGATACGCGAGATTTCAGGGGATGACAAGAAATGACAAGAACTGTGGCAAAGACGAACCCCCGTCTTACCAACCTCATTTCGCTCTTAAAGAATTCATCACGTGAGAATGAGGCAAAGATCTGGCGCGAGATCGCAAGCAGGCTTGAGACATCGAACAGGAACTACGCCGAGGTCAACCTGTCCAAGATCAACCGCTACGCCCAGAATGGCGAGACGATCATCGTCCCGGGCAAAGTGCTGGGCAGTGGCGCCCTTTCGCAATCTGTGAAAGTGGCGGCGCTGAACTTCTCGGCATCAGCGACGAGCAAGATCAGGGACGCGAAAGGGCAATGCATGACGATCGAGCAGCTGCTGCAGGACAACCCGAAAGGCAGCGGTGTCCGCATCCTGAGGTGAGCATAGATGGTAACAGTGATTAATGGGGAGGGAATGCTTCTCGGGCGGCTTGCAAGTGTTGTCGCACAGCGGGCGCTTGCGGGCGAAGAGATTGCAATCGTCAATGCAGAGAAGGCGATCATTTCAGGGAGCCGCGCACGGGTGCTCGGAAACTACCAGCACAAGCGCAGCCGCGGTTCGACCGGCTGGGGCCCCTTCCTTCCGCGCAGACCGGACCACCTGATGAAGCGGACGATTCGCGGCATGCTCCCGTACAAGCGTCCCCGTGGCGTTGACGCGATGAAACGTGTCAGGTGCTATGTGGGTGTCCCCGTGGAGTTTGCAGGAAAAGAGATGGAAATGCTCGATGAGGCACACATGGACCGGCTGAATAATGTACAATTTGTCACCCTGGGTGCAGTCTGCACCTTCCTTGGAGCAAAGTTCTGACGGGTGTTTTTCATGGTCAAGATTATCAATACAAGTGGTAAACGCAAGACGGCAATTGCACGGGCGACGCTCAAGGCAGGCAAGGGTATCATCCGGATCAATTCGGTCCCGCTGGATAAGTACGGAACAGAAGTAACAAGGATGAAGATCTCTGAACCGCTCCTGATTGTGCCCAATGCTGTGAATGGTATCGATGTCTCCATCGACGTGAATGGAGGCGGTGTGATGGGACAGGCGGAAGCAGTCCGCACGGCACTCGCGAGGGGAATTATTGAATGGCACAATGATCCCCAGATGAAGGATGCGTACCTGACCTATGACCGGACACTGCTGGTCAATGACTCGCGGCAGAAAGAGACGAAAAAGCCGCACGGACGCGGGGCCAGGAAGAAGTTCCAAAAGTCTTATCGTTAGAATAAAAGAAATGATGTGAGGTCGACAATCGTGATACCCGTACGATGCTTCACCTGTGGAAAAACAATCTCTACGACATATGAAGAGTATAAACAGCGGCGGGCTGCCGGCGAGGATCCCAAAAGGATCCTCGATGACCTCGGTCTGACCCGTTACTGCTGCCGGCGCATGCTGCTTACGCACAATGAGATCATCGATGAGCTCAACCCGTACCAGTGAGGACGTGAAAAAGGGGTCGTAGGGTAGCCTGGTCTATCCTATTGCGTTCGGGACGCAGTGACCTGAGTTCAAATCTCAGCGACCCCATTTTGTAAATCATTTTGAGGAAACCACATGCAGATACCAATATACACCCGGTATGAACGGGCGCGGATTATCGGAGCCCGTGCTCTGCAGATATCAATGGGTGCACCACTACTCATCAAAACCCAGAAGATCGATCCGCTCGAGATTGCGATCGATGAATACACCCAGAACAAGATACCCATTACCGTGAAGAGGAAGTGAACACGTCTATGACGATCATTGAAGCAATCGAGCTCCGGGTGATCCTGGATAGCCGGGGTAATGCGACTGTCGAAGCTGAAGTCCACACGACCGGTGGTTTCGGAAGGGCAGCAGCTCCTGCCGGTGCAAGCACCGGGTCACGCGAGGCCAGGGTCAGGCCTCCGAAGGAAGCGGTGGAGAACGCTGTTACCAATGTGATCCCCGCTCTCATCGGCATGGATGCCTCCGATCAGGCAGGATTTGACGAGCAGATCCGCGACCTTGACGGGACTGCGGACTTTTCCGGCATCGGTGCAAATGTTGCCGTCGCTCTTTCGCTGGCAAACGCGAAAGCGGCTGCTGCATCGGCAGGAATGCCGCTGTTCCGGTATCTTGGCGGGGCATTTGTTGCCGAGATGCCGCTCCCGCTCGGAAATGTGATCGGTGGCGGTGCGCACGCGGAAAACGCGACCGAGATCCAGGAGTTCCTGGTGGTCACCGGTGATGCTGTCGATGTACAGGAAGCGGTGTTTGCCAACGCCGCGGTTCACCGCACCGTAAAGGATCTTTTAAAGAAGCGCGGCAAGGCGTGCGGCAAGGGTGATGAGGGGGCATGGGCGCCGCAGATCGACGACGCCCTGGCATTTGAGATCATTGCCGAAGCCTGCGGCATCGTTGCCGACGAGATGAATGTATCAGTCGATATGGGTATCGATGTTGCAGCAAGCCAGTTCTGGAACGATGGGCAGTACCACTACCGCGACCGAAAACGGTCGACCGAAGAGCAGGTCGCGTATATCGCTGAGCTGGTTGACAAGTATGACCTTGTCTATGTAGAAGATCCGATGCAAGAAGAGGACTTTGCCGGCTTTGCCGACCTCACCGCACAGATCGGAGACCGCTGCCTTGTCTGCGGGGACGATCTCTTTGTCACCCAGACCGAGTTTATCTCAAGGGGTATTGACATGGGCGCGGCGAACTGTGTGCTCATAAAACCCAACCAGGTGGGCACGCTGACTGAAACATTCGAAGCGGTCAGGCTCGCCCACGCGTACGGGCTGGATACGGTGATGAGCCACCGTTCCGGAGAGACGACCGACACGACCATTGCACACCTTGCAACTGCGTTCTCCTGTGTATTCTTAAAGGCCGGTGTGGTTGGTGGGGAACGCACTGCGAAACTGAATGAACTGATACGCATAGAGGAACAGTTATGACCCAAGTTACCGAGATGGAAATTGAATTAAAGGAACCGCTCATCCCTGTCGAGGATTATCTCGCGGCAGGTGTCCACATCGGCACGCAGCAGAAGAGTGAGGACATGAAGAAGTTCATCTACCGCGTCCGCGGCGATGGGCTCTATATCCTTGATATACGTGAAACTGACGCCAGGATCAAGACCGTGGCGAAATTTCTGAACCAGTACGAACCGCCGAATATCCTCATCGTTACCTCCCGGCAATACGGTCAGTACCCGGCAAAGAAATTCGCTGACACGATTGGTGCGATGTCTGCAACCGGCCGGTTTATCCCAGGACTGCTCACCAATCCCGTCCTCGATGGCTATATCGAACCGGAAGTTGTTGTCGTTACCGACCCCATCGGTGATGCACAGGTGATCCATGAGGCAGTGCAAAGCGGCATCCCGGTGGTTGCGCTCTGTGACACCAACAACATGACCAAGTTTGTTGACCTAGTCATCCCTACCAATAACAAGGGAAGAAAGGCGCTTTCCATGGTCTACTTCCTGATCACCAGGGAGATGCTCCGGCTTCGCGGCATATCAACGGCGCTCACTCCTGAGGACTTTGAAACGGATATCTGAGACCGGTATGCCCTGATCCGGCAACCGATCTCTAGATATAATAGTTTGACCAGAGGGTTGATCCGATGAAGATGCGTACATGCGCTGTGGCAGGTATGTTCTACCCCCGGGACCCCAGCCATCTGGAGCAGCTGCTGACAAGGTTTTATTCCGGCAGTGACGTTGCGCTGGATGCAAAGGGCATCGTTGCACCCCATGCAGGATACATTTACTCAGGGGAAGTTGCAGCGCGTGCGTATGCTGCAATTCCCGCAGACTTTTCGGGAACGTTTGTGGTTATCGGACCCTCACACCGGGGATACATGACCGCTGTATCATCAGTTCCATGGGAGACGCCGCTTGGGGTCATTGATACGGATGTGGAGTTTGTGGAAGCGCTCGATATCGAACGGGATGAGTTTTCGCATGCTGATGAACACTCGCTCGAAGTGCAGATGCCTTTTATCAAGTTCAGGTTCCCCCGGGCGCGGATCGCACCCCTTATGATGGGCGAGCAGGACGAGCCAAGTGCGATGATCCTTGCCAAGAAGGTACTGTCTGCGGTGAAGGCAACAGGGCGGGACGTACGGGTAGTGGCGTCGAGTGACTTCTCACATTATGTGTCAGAGACCCATGCCCGGGAGAATGACCTCTACGCAATCGAACCCCTTGAACGGCTCGATACTGAAGAGTTCTACCGGCGCATCGGACAACGGAATGTCTCTGCTTGCGGGTACGGCCCGATTGCCGCCATGGTGGCGGCGTGCCGGACCATGGGAGCAACGAAGGGAAAACTCATACACTACACGACAAGCGGGGAGGTCACTGGTGACCACCTTGAGGTTGTGGGGTACGCAGCCATTGCGGTGATATAGGTTGGCAACATGGAGTGCGCCGGGCAAGGTTTTTTTGTTCGGTGAACATGCGGTAGTATACGGGAAGCCCGGCATTGCGATGGGAATCAAACCCCGGGTTTTTGTGACCGTGCGCCGCAGCAAACACCCGCACTCCGTGAGCTCTCTCTATATCCAGAACTGCTTTGCGGATATGGGGGTCGCCGGGAGCGTGTATATCAATTCCCAGATCCCGAGTTCCTCAGGACTGGGGTCGTCTGCAGCGGTGACGGTTGCCACGCTCTGCGCGATCAACGATGAGTTCCAGCTTGAAAAGTCCCGTGAGGAGATTGCCAATATGGCTTTTGCGATCGAAAAGAAGGTGCAAAAGGGGAGAGCGAGCCCCACTGATACGACGGTTTCCTCGTATGGTGGAATCGTGCTCATTACCGGGTCATCGCGCCGTCGCCTGCCGCCGCAGAACCTCCACATCGTGATTGGCGACACGCTGATCTCCCATAACACCTCCCAGATGGTAGAGCAGGTAAGCGAGCTAAAAAAAAAGCACCCGGAGATTGTCAGCCACCTGCTCGATGCGATCGAAGGAGTCAGCCTGAATGCAATACACCACCTTAACAATCCCCGGGAGTTGGGCTACTACATGGATATGAACCATGCGCTTCTGGATGCACTGGGGGTGGGTCACCCCGCACTGTCACGGCTCGTTCTTGCTGCACGGACGGCCGGGGCATTTGGCGCCAAGCTGACCGGTGCGGGAGGCGGGGGGTGCATGGTTGCTGTCTGCCCGAAAGGCCTCAAACACCGCGTAGCAAAGGCAATCGAGTCCTGCAATGCACGGGCGATCATGACCGGTATCGATACCGAGGGCGCACGAAAGGAGAAACATGTCTGATCGCACGATGCTCAAGATCGGCGGGAGCGTGATCACTGACAAGAGTGGCGACTGCACAATCAACCACGAAAGGCTTGCATCCATTGCAGCCGCTGTCGCAGGCAGCAGGGCAACAGATCTGGTCATCGTCCATGGCGCTGGTTCCTGCGGGCATCCCGAAGCAAAACGCCACCGGCTCGAATCCGGTGTCACAGCGGGGCATGCTAATGGGATCGCAATCACCCACCACGCGGTATCGCAACTGAACCGCGAAGTGGTCGCTGCCCTGCGTGAAGAGGGGACAGAAGCTCTGGGAATCCACCCCCTCCATGTTGCGTTTGCCGACAACGGCAGGATCGTTGCGTTTGAATCCCTGCACCTCGAAAAGATGCTTGCCCTCGGGATGGTTCCGGTGATCCACGGTGATGTGGTGATGGACCGTTCCCGCGGCGCCTGTATTGTTTCAGGTGACCAGCTGGTGCGGTACCTCGTGCCCGCGCTGGGGGTAAACCGCGTAGGGCTCGCCACCGATGTACCGGGAGTGCTGAATGGCGGGGTGGTGGTGCCGGTGATCACGCCGGCGTCGGTCGATACCCTCCAGATTGGCAGCTCATCCCACACCGACGTCACCGGTGGAATGAGGGGAAAGATCAACGAACTGCTTGACCTCGCACGTGCAGGTGTCGGGTCTGAAATATTCCATGTCTCCCGCATCCCCGATTTCCTTGCAGGAAGGGATTGCGGCGGGACGAAAGTGGGCATGAAAGGGGATGTGTAAATGATGGGAGACAAGAAGCGTTATACATCGGTGCGGAAGCTCGACCACCTGCGGATCTGTGCAGAGGAAGATATCGAGCGTGGCGATGCCGGTTTTTCTGACGTACGGTTGGTACACAACGCGCTGCCGGAGTGTGATATGGCAGCAATTGACCGGCGCACGCGTTTTTTGTCCTATACGTTCTCCTCCCCTCTTTTTATCTCGGCAATGACGGGCGGGCACCCCGAAACAAAAGCGGTGAATGCCCGGCTTGCACGGGCAGCTGAGCACTACGGGATCGGGATGGGTGTCGGATCGCAGCGTGCTGCCCTTGAAAACCCGGATCTCACCGATACATTCTCAGTTGTACGGGACGAGGCACCCCATGCGTTTCTGGTTGCAAATCTCGGTGCCGTGCAGCTCCGTGATCACGGGATCGGATGGGCAGAGCGTGCGATCGAGATGATCAGCGCTGACGCGATAGCAATCCACCTTAACTTCCTGCAGGAAGCGATCCAGCCGGAAGGGGATCATAACGCGGCAGGCTGCCTCGATGCGATACGGGCACTTTCCCGGGAGCAGAAGAAGCCGGTAATTGTCAAAGAGACCGGATCCGGCATATCAGCGGAGACGGCACGAAAGTGCTGGGGTGCAGGTGTCACTGCAATAGACGTCGGAGGTGCCGGTGGCACCTCGTGGGCGGCGGTGGAGAGTGTGAGGGCACAGAAGAGTCAGGACCCCAAAGACCGGTACAAGAAGGTGCTTGGTGATGACTTTGCTGACTGGGGGATTCCCACCGTCGTCAGCCTGTGCGAGGTGCTTGCATCGGGGGGACCTGTGATCGCATCAGGTGGTATTCGGAGCGGTCTCGATATGGCAAAAGCGCTCGCGCTTGGCGCCGATCTCTGCGGCATGGCACTCCCGCTTCTCCCCCCTTCGCTCGAAAGCGATGAGGCGCTGGAGCGGACGATTGATGCAATCCACCGGCAGCTTGACGTGGCGATGTTCCTGACCGGTTCGGCACGTATTGCCGATCTTAAAAAGGTTCGGGTTTTTATCAACGGAAGAACCCGGCAGATGATAAAAAAGGGCAATCCAGCAGGTATTAAAAAATAATTTATGAGACTTTTATTTACACGAAACAAGAACAACAGGACAGGAGACAGTACATGGATATAGAAATTATCGCAGTGGGCGGGTACGATGAAGTCGGGCGGAATATGACTGCCGTACGCTGCGGGAAAGAAATTGTCATCTTTGACATGGGACTCCGCCTGGATCAGATCATGATCCATGAGGACGCGGAGATTGAGAATATGCATTCCCTTGACCTGATCAAGATCAAGGCAATACCAGACGACACGATGATGAACGCGGTCGAGGGTACCGTGAAGGCGATTGTCTGCACACACGGGCACCTTGACCATATCGGGGCGATCCCGAAGCTTGCTCACCGGTACAATGCGCCGATCATCTCCACGCCATATGCGACAGAACTGATCCGGCAGCAGATATCCGGCGAACAGAAATTCGGCGTGAACAATAAGCTCTTTGCGCTGAAGCCGGGGCAGCGTTACACGCTATCGCAGACGCTGGTGCTGGAATTCGTCCGGATGCAGCACTCGATCATCGATACGGTGATCGCGGTGCTCCACACACCGCATGGTGCAATCGTGTACGCCTGCGACTTCAAGCTGGACCGTACCCCGGTCATTGGCGAGGTGCCGGACTTCGCCCGCCTCCGGCAGATTGGCAAGGAGGGGGTCATCGCGCTGATTGTGGAGAGTACCTATATCGATCGCCCGGGACGGTGCCCCAGCGAGCGGATTGCCCGCGACCTTGTCCGCGATACCATTACCAGTTACGAGGATGACAAGAATGCGATCCTTGTTTCCACCTTCTCATCGCACATTGCGCGGGTGAAGACGATTGCAGAATGTGCCCACGAGATCGGGAGGAAACCGGTGCTGCTGGGCAGGTCGATGGAGCGGTACTCGGTGACCGCCGAGCAGATGAAACTCGTTTCGTTCCCGTCAACGACAAGTGTCTTTGGCAACCGGCGTACCGTCGATCGGATGATGCGCAGGATGATGAAGGAAGGGAAGGACAAGTTCCTGCCGATCATAACGGGACACCAGGGTGAACCCGGTTCGATCCTCACCCGCTTATCAACAGGAGACACACCGTACCAGCTTGCCAAGGGAGACAAGGTGATCTTCTCTGCAAACGTGATCCCCAACCCGATGAACTACGGGCAGCGGTACATGATCGAAGCGCACCTTCACCTTGCCGGTGTCCGCATTTTCGAGGATCTGCATGTCAGCGGGCACGCGTACCGCGAGGACCACTATGAGATGATCCAAATGCTGAACCCGCAGCATATCATCCCCGCCCACGGGAATATGAAAATGACCGCGGGCTACGCGGACTTTGCGACTGAAATGGGCTACACGCTCCATTCCAACCTGCATATGCTGCGCAACGGGCAGCGCCTCAAAGTCAATTAGGACGGGGCTGTGATGTCGGAACTTTCACGGTATCTGGAATCGGTCGTAAAGCACGTGGACAGCCTGATCGACAGGTATTTTGTGAATTCGGTTGGCGAACTGAACAAGGCGAGCGCCCACCTCCTCGATGCCGGAGGGAAACGTCTCCGTCCTGCAGTAGTCATGCTTGCAGCAGATGCGGTGAACCCGGGTTCTTCATCGGAGATTTTACCGGCAGCGCTTGCACTTGAGCTCATCCATACTTTCACGCTCATTCATGACGATATCATGGATGATGACACGCTGCGCCGTGGCGTGCAGACGGTGCACACGAAATGGGACATGCCAACCGGTATCCTTGCCGGAGATGTCCTCTATGCCCGGGCCTTTGAGTTCATCTGCCTGTCAAGAGCAGACGACCACGCAAAGGTTCGTGCGGTCTCCATGCTTGCCCGTGCCTGCGCTGACATCTGCGAGGGGCAGCATCTGGACATGTCGTTTGAGCGCCGGAATGATGTGGACGAATATGAATACCTCGAAATGGTGAAGAAAAAGACCGGCGTCCTCTACGCGGCAGCAGGGGGTATCGGGGGAATCCTTGGCGGAGGCAACGCCCAGCAGGTGAAAGCCCTCTATAATTTCGGGCTTAACACCGGGATTGCATTCCAGATTCAGGATGATCTTATCGATCTCTTCACACCCGCTGAGATGAGCGGAAAAGACCGGGCTTCCGATATCAGGGAAGGTAAACAGACGCTGATCATGATCAAAGCACGGGAGAAGGGGATTGACCTTCAGAAATACCGGCACAACCTCAGCGATGCGGACATCAGCGTCGTTATCAGGGAGCTCAATGAAGCCGGGGTGATCGCTGACGTGAAAAAGATGGCAGGGGATCTTGTGGCAGACAGTAACAAACACCTTTCCATACTCCCCCCGTCAAAGGAACGGGCGCTCCTGATGGATATCGGCGAATTCTTTGTGACCCGGGGCTTTTAGAATGGCGGGTGATGACCCAAAAGAGCTCCTCTTTCTCTGTGCGCTTCAGAACGCGGTAAAGCACGGCGGGGTGCCGCAGACCGGTGCGGTTATTGGCATGGTGATGGGTGCCCATCCGGAGCTGCGCTCACGGGCAAAGGATGTCGCTTTGCTCGCAAAGGAAGCTGTTGCTGACGTTGCTTTGCTCTCCACTGACGAACGGGTGGCAACGCTTCAGGCTCGTGCTCCGAAAATGTTTGAGGCAATTTTTACGAGGCATGAGCACCGGAAGGTCCTCCCTGATCTCGAAGGGGCGGGCAGCGGTGTCGTGATGCGGTTTGCGCCCAATCCTTCAGGCCCGCTCCATATCGGGCATGCCCGTGCGGCTGTACTGAATGATGCATATGTGAAGCAGTATGGCGGCAGGTATATCCTTCGCATTGAAGACACAGACCCGAAACGTGTCGATCCCGATGCGTACGAGATGGTCATCGAGGACATCAAATGGCTCGGGCTGGGTATTACGGACACGGTATACCAGAGCGACAGGCTCCCTTTCTACTATGACATCTGCCGGCAGCTGATCGAGCGGGGCGGGGCGTATGTCTGCACCTGTGACAACGAGCGCTTTAAGGAACTCAAGATGGCAAAGACCGCCTGTCCCTGCCGCGGACAGCCGGTCGAGCAGAACCTTGCGCTCTGGGAGAAGATGCTTGCGCATGGTTTTGCCGAAGGGGAAGTGTCCGTGCGTGTTAAAACGGATCTTCTGCACCCGGACCCTGCCATGCGGGACTTCCCCGCGTTCCGTGTGCTAGATACACCAGCCCACCCGAGGAAGCCGGACGCATTTGTCTACCCACTGATGAACTTTTCCGTCGTCGCCGATGACCACCTGCTCGGTGTGACGCACGTGATCCGGGGCAAGGACCATATCGCCAACACCCGCAGGCAACGCTATATCTACGACCATTTCGGCTGGATGGTGCCGCTCTACCGGCACTACGGCAGGATGGGAATTGAGGGTGTTGTGCTCTCCACATCACAGATGCGGATGGGCATCAGAGAGGGGTCGTACACCGGCTGGGACGATATCCGGCTTGGCACCCTGCGGGCGCTTGCCCGCCGTGGCATTGAGCCACAAGCCGTGAAAAACGCGATGCTTGCAATCGGTATCGGTGAGACGGACATTTCGTTCTCGTGGGACAACCTGTACGCTGAGAACAGGAAACTTGTTGACCCCGTGGCAAACCGGTACTTCTTTGTCCCTGACCCGGTTACGATGGTGATCCGGGCAGCTCCTCATGTGACGACTACAGCCCTGCTTCACCCCAATGATGAGAAGCGGGGGGTACGGACGTTTACGTTCACCGGCGCCGCAGTCCTTCCGGCGGCAGAACTGGCCGACAGGAACAAAACCATGATCCGGTTAAAAGACCTGTTCAACGTCTCGGTGGAGCACGACCACGCCCACCAGCACCTTATGTATGCCGGCGATTCGCTGGCTGATGCCCGTGCGGTAAAGGCACCGGTCATCCAGTGGCTGCCGGTAGCCCAGCAGGTGCCCTGCACGCTGCGGACACCAGAGGGCGATATTTCCGGCGCCTGCGAACCCGTGGTTAAGGATGAACTGGGGAAGGTTGTCCAGTTCGAGCGTGTCGGTTTTGTCCGGATCGATGCGGT
>CAZVFG010000003.1:17594-47005 GCA_964626125.1 uncultured Methanoregula sp. | reverse complement strand
GGTTCGTTGAGCATGCGGGGCGGGAGCGTGTCGTCCTCATACCCGAAACCGGCTTTGATATTGAACACCTTCTGCAGGTTCCAGATGCGTTCGCCCACCTGCATAAACTCATGCTCGCCCATATTCCAGCCGGTCAGCGCTGATACCATGGCAGCATAATCCGCCCCGCCCAGCACCCGGCCCCCGAACAGGCACATCCCGGACGCGTCGACGGCCGCGGCAAGGTCCTGCATCACCCTGGTCCAGTGCCCCTTGTTTTCGGTAGCAAGGGGATCGAGTTTCACCGGCACACCGATGACTTCCGGGTATACCATATTCCCGTACACGTGGCAGCCCCCCCTCACTGATGTCGCATACTCAAGCCCCTGCCCCTGCAGCCCGCGGGGGTCATAGGCCGGCACCTCCAGCTTTTTTACGCTCATCGAGAGCTCGGGATGCCCGTAGCGGGCGGCAAACCGGAAGGATCCCTCTGCCATCTCATCACCGATCCCTGCCCGGTACCCGATCATCCGGACGAGGTTTGCCACCCTATCCCCGTCACCCCACCGCACGGTATACGGCAGGTAGCCTTTTTCCGACAGCTCCATCGCGCAGGCAATCGTCACGCCGGTCGAGATCGTGTCAAGCCCGAGATCATTGCACAGGTTATTCGCCCGGATGATGGACGGCATATCGGAAACACCGCAGTCGGGCCCGAAAGCCCAGATGGTCTCGTACTCGGGACCGCCGCCGCTCACTCCTTCGAGTTCGCACTCCCGCCCGCAGGCGACCGGGCAGGAATAGCAGGCCTTCTTTCCCGTCAGGAACGCACGCGCAAGCTCCTCGCCCGACACGTTTTTTGCTCCGGCAAATGTGTTCTTCTGGTGGTTCTTCACCGGCAGCAGCCCGAGATTGTTTATCAGCTGGACCAGCGCTGCCGTCCCGTACTTGCTGAGCGAACCAGTCGTCACTCCACCTTCTTTCAGCCGGGCCCGGACCGACTTTGTGACCGCATCGAAACTGACCTGGTCTGCTGCCCCGATCATTCCGGTTCCCCGTACAGCAATTGCCTTGAGAAACTTCGACCCCATTACCGCACCGCAACCGCCCCGTGCCGCCGCCCTGCTCTGCTCGTTGATGATTGCCGAGATCAGGCACTGGCGTTCACCGGCGGGACCAATACACGCCACCCGTATGTTCGGATCGCCCAATGAAGCCTGGAGGGCTTTTGTGGTCTCACTCGTGGTTTTTCCCCACAGTGCCGATGCATCATGAATTTCTGCGTTTCCATCGCTTATCCAGAGATATACCGCTCGTTTCGCAGACCCGCGGATGACGATGGCATCAAAGCCGGCACGCTTCAGCTCTGTGCCGAAAAATCCCCCGCTGTTCGCGCTGGACAGGGTGCCGGTGAGGGGTGATTTGGTCACGACATCGTACCGGGACCCCATCGGCATCCCGCTCCCCGTGAGCAGTCCGGCAGCAAAGACGATAACATTCTGGTCTGAGAGAGGATCGGTTGCCGGGTCGACCAGGTCGGTAATTAGTTTGACCCCGAACCCCCGCCCGCCGATGAATTTTTTCTTCCATTCATCCGGGAGCGGTTGTTTTTGTACCGATCCTGCTGTCAGATCGACCCACAGAACCGCGCCTGCATAGCCATCCATGGATTCTACCGGAACTATCACGATTGCACGGTATTTATACATTAACAACGCATTGAGTGATGTTGAACATGCCAGATGAAGTGCAGGTCGCTGACGTTGCGGGAAAAAAAGTCCAGTGGGATCCGGAACAGATGCGAAAGATCCAGGAGCACCCCTGTTTTTCCGAAAAGGCATGCCATGCGTTTGGGCGCTGCCACATCCCCGTTGCACCGAAATGCAATATCCAGTGCAACTACTGCATCCGGGACTTTGACTGTGTCAACGAGAGCCGTCCCGGTGTCACCACAAAAGTCCTCAACCCCGATGAGTCTGTTGCGATGGTCAGAAAAGTAATCGCAAAATACAACTATATCAAGGTAATCGGTATCGCCGGGCCCGGCGAGCCTCTTGCCAATGAAGAGACGTTTGAGACACTCCGCCGCCTCCATGAAGAATTCCCGAGCGTGATCAAATGCATCAGTACCAACGGCCTGCTTCTTCCCGAAAAGATCGACCTCCTGCAGAAATACGATGTGGGCAATATCACCGTCACCCTCAACGCCATCGATCCCGAGATCGGTGCAAAGATCTACCAGTTTGTTGACTTCAAGGGGAAGAGGTATACCGGGATTGAGGCGGCAAAACTGCTCCTCTCCCAGCAGCTGAAGGGCATCGGGATGGCAGTCGACCGCCACATGATTGTCAAGGTCAACACGGTCTATATCCCGGGCATTAATGGAGACCACATTCCCGCGATTGCAAAAAAAGTAGGCGAAATGGGGGTCTATACCTTCAACGTCATTCCGCTTATCGCCCAGTATAAGTTTTCTGACATTACCCCGCCAACCCCTGAGATGAAGCGTAAGATGCAGGACGCGTGTGCCAAATATGTCAGGCAGATGCGCCACTGCCAGCGCTGCCGCGCCGATGCGATCGGAAAACTGGGGCACGACGTCCAGTCGTGCGTTTACGGAAAAGAATAATTTTTGTATCTTTTTATTATAATACCCGTTCCCGGTTGTATGCGGTTTCAGCCCGCATTCCTCACGATTTTGTTCATCTCATCAATTAAGGGAAGCAGTGATGGCGGGACCGCAGAATCCTCGGTCGTGACCGTCTTGCCATGGTAGCTGATGGAATACCTGATCAGGTCATTGCCGCCACGAGGAGCCGGATAACTCTTCTGGAGCATGGAGAACTGTGCCTGCGTGAACAGATCTGAAATCAGGTCCATATCCGTTGCATTCAGGACGATTGCCTTGCTGCCGGCTTTTGTGGAGACAACCGCCGCACCATTGTCAAAAATGACCAGCCGGTCGTCAAACCCTGCAATCCCGCCCGTCCGGTAATAATCCAAAAAAACGGCAGGTGCCGGCAGGCGCGACACCGGGGGGGTCTTTGCTCCCAGGCATCCGGAGAACGCAACGCCGATGATGATCATACCAATCAACGATACCGGAATCCAGCGATTGATGTGTATCCCCCCCATTAACAGGTCTCTTCGGATCTCAAGGCATGGGATCAGATCTGCAGGACATTTGGTTTGGCTGGTTGGGCTGCCATTTTGCGTTCCGGCAGCACCTCTTCAAGGGCTTTTATCAGGTTGTCCACTTTTTCATTGTTGAACGCTTGACGGAATGCGGCCAGTTCAACTGCATTCATGAGCATGATGCCCTTCTTTTTCATGGGTATACCCTGCTCATTTACCGGGTTGATATCGATCGCAAGCGATGCCGGGCGGTTCTTGGTCCGGGGGAGACGGATAATGGAAACACCCTTTACGCTGGTCGGTTTCCGTTCCCAGTCCTGACCTTCATCGATAAATGTTCTGAGCTGTTCTGATAATTCCATGAAAAGAACTTATGATTTATATATTAAAATGCTATTCGTTGCGATGCGAAGGTGGCATTCCGGTACTATCCACAAAACCCGGACGCACGATGGGACGACAAACGTGATGATCGCTAAATAGGTTCGGATTTGATATCTCTATGGACAGTTCCCCATGCCGGTGCTATCGCTCGCCCCTGATCAGCCTTTCTCTCTCGACCTGACACTTTCATGCGGGCAGGTATTCCGCTGGGATAGGGAACCCGACGGGTGGTGGTACGGGGTGGTCGGCAACCGGGTCATGAAGATCAGGCAGGACTCAACATCCCTTACGTTTGAAGGCGCGCCTTCCACTTTCATCCGGCATTATTTTTCGCTTGATGCTGACCTGAATCCGATCATCGCATCCTTTGATCACGATCCTTTCATACATGCCGCCATTTCAAGATATCGGGGTCTCCGCATTATCCGCCAGCCGGCATGGGAGTGCCTGATCTCCTACATCTGCGCGACCAATTCGAATATCCCGATGATCCGGAGGAGAATCTCAAATATTGCACAGGTCTTTGGCAAACCGCTCGAATTCGACGGGAGAGAGTTTTACGCATTCCCTGAACCCGCCCTGCTAGCGGCGACCTGCACATCCGCACTCTCTGACTGTAAGCTTGGCTACCGCTCGCCCTACGTGCTTGATACCGCCTGTGATATTGCTGATGAGAAAGGATGGCATGATTCGATCGCCTCACGTTCCTATGAACAAGCACGGTCAGCACTGATGAACCTGCAGGGTGTCGGACCGAAGGCTGCAGACTGCATCCTCCTTTTTGCATTCCAGAAATACGAGGCGTTCCCCGTCGATGTCTGGATACGCCGGATCATGAGGGAACACTATATCAAAACACTGAGCAGTGACTCAGCCCTCACCGGGTGGGAGTATGACACGATCCGCAGGTTTGCACGGAAATACTTTGGTGAATTTTGCGGCTACGCGCAGGAATACCTTTATGCCGCACGCGAAGGCTAATCGATGATTATTCCTTACAAAAAATAAATTATTTTAAAAAAGTGTAAACGTATTACGTCCCGATGTCCCAGCTGCAGAGATATGTTTTCTGTTCCTCGCTCATCTCATCGATGGCGAGCCCAAGGGAGGAGAGTTTGAGGCGCGCCACCTGTTCATCAATTCCCTGCGGGACGTCGTAGACTCCTCCCGTGAGGGTTCTGCCGTTCTCCGTGATATACCGGGCACAGAGCGCCTGCAGCGAAAAGCTCAGGTCCATCACCTCGATGGGATGTCCCATCCCCTTGGGGGTGGCAAGGTTCACGAGCCTTCCTTCGGCAAGGACATGAATGGACTTTCCTTCGATGATAAAGGTCTCAATACCGTCCCTCCGGATGACCCTGTCGGCATTCGTTGCGAGATCGTCCATATTGATCTCGACATTGAAGTGCCCGGCATTTGCAAGGATCACCCCATCTTTTAAATGCCGGAAATGGCGGGCGGATATCACATTCGTGTTCCCCGTCGTCGTTATGAATATATCACCGACCTCTGCCGCTTTTTCCATGGGCATCACCAGAAACCCGTCCATGTGGGCTTCAAGCGCCCGGCGCGGGTCAACCTCAGTGACGATGACCTTTGCCCCGAGACCATGTGCTTTGCGGGCAAGCCCCCGCCCGCAGTAGCCGTAACCGGCAACAACCACATATTTTCCGGCAATCAGCGTATTGGTCGTGATCATGATAGACGAAAGGGCGCTCTCCCCGGTTCCGTGGACATTGTCAAAGAACCGCTTCATGGGGGTGTCATTTACCGCGATGACGGGGAATTCAAGTTTGCCCTCGGCTGCCATCGCCCTGAGGCGGTGGATGCCGGTGGTTGTTTCCTCGCATCCCCCGATGATGTTGTTGAGAAGGTCGCGGCGTTTGGTATGGAGGTAGTGTATCAGGTCCATACCGTCATCGATGGTGATGGTCGGGGAAGCAGAAAGAACCTTTTCAATCGCCGCATAGTATTCCTCAACCGAACACGCACGCTTCGCGTAGCAGTGGACGTTTTTCATGCGGTTGAGGGCTTCTGCCACATCGTCCTGCGTTGAGAGCGGGTTGCAGCCGGTGATGTATACCTGAGCACCGCCCGCTGCAAGCGCAGCGACAAGGTTTGCCGTCTTTGCCTCGACATGCAGCGCTAACCCGATGGTCATACCGGCAAAAGGCTTCTCTTTTGCAAACTGTTTTTTTATGGCGGCAAGCACCGGCATGTACTGTGCCGCCCATTCAATCTTCAATGATCCTGAATCCATAGATACACCCCGGGCATAAAGGGTTCTTTTGCCCTGCCCTGAATTTCCGTACCATATCAATGAGCACCCGACAGGACATAAAAACTCGTACGGCAGTAGAGAAAATTAGAAGCATATGGTAGTCGCAGTCTTTTACCATGGTGCTTACCAAGCGGATTATTCCATGCCTTGATTTAAAGGACGGCAGGGTTGTGAAAGGAACGCACTTTGTCCAGTTGCGTGATGCGGGCGACCCGGTCCAGCTTGCCCAGCGGTATAACGAACAGGGTGCCGATGAAGTGGTCTTTCTGGATATCACCGCGTCCAAGGAGAAGCGCGGTATTATTATCGAACTTATCAAGCGGGCGGCTGACCAGCTTTTCCTGCCGCTTACGGTTGGCGGGGGTATCCGAACGCTTGAAGATATCCAGCAGATCCTCCGGGCTGGTGCTGACAAGGTCAGCATCAATACCAGTGCCGTCCATGACCCGTCGCTCATTTCAAGAGGAGCTGAATCATTTGGAACCCAGTGTATCGTTGTTGCGATGGACGTGAGGCGGAACTTCTCAAAAAACCCGAAAGGATCTCCAATCGTACTTCCCCATGGTGAGACCTGCTGGTATGAGATCGTCATCTATGGCGGGAGCAAACCGACAGGAATTGACGCGATACAGTGGGCGAAGGAGGCAGAGGTGCGGGGAGCGGGTGAGATCCTCCTCACGAGTATGGAGACGGACGGGACAAAAAAAGGTTTTGACATCCCGATCACCGCTGCAGTATCAGAGGCAGTAAATATCCCGGTAATTGCGAGCGGTGGAGTGGGGACGCTTGATCATTTCTATGAGGGATTTACTGCGGGGAAAGCGGATGCCTGCCTTGCGGCAAGCGTCTTTCACTATGGTGAATTCACCATCCGCGAGGTCAAGGAATATCTGAAGGAACGCAATATCCCGGTACGGCTGTAAGGTCAAGTTCGAACGCTGCGACGGGGTGCTCAAGCAAAAAACCGTTCAGCACTGCAGGGTGGATTTCCCCAAATACCCCCACGGTCCTTCCGTTAACCCTGACATCTCCCCTCCTGCCTTCGATGAATGCCGGATCTGCGGATTCGGCAACCGAATAAACAAGGGACAGTTCGTGCGCGAGCGCGTCCATGCACGCGTATGCTTCCGAGAAATCCGCCGAGGCATGGCAGCTGACACCGGCAACCTTCTGGCTGGTCACAAGCTCTTCCACGACATCCCCAGTTGCAAAAAGCTTCTGCGGCAGCTCGCGGTGCCTGTTTGCCTGCAGCATCTCCAGAAGGAGGGGGAGGATGTCGGTGCGGACGACCGTATATTCCTCACTGATAGGGTGCATGATGCAGAGCGGGAGCGATGACCGCGGGCGCTGCATCATGTCATAGAGGATGCGTTCATTGGTGAGGGTAAACGGCATCATCTCCAGAAAACCCAACCCGGCAAGGATCGCCCGCACCGTTCCTCCGAGGACGCGTGCCGGGTGGGCGCTCCCGATGGTGAAGGTCTCCGAGATCCGTGCGGGGAACCTGTCGTAACCGTACGCGATCGCGACATCCTCAAAGATGTCCCAGTCATGCATGATATCGGCCCGGTAACACGGCACCTTTACACGGACGTTCCCTTTTCCCGCGGGTTGTGCAGAGAACCGCATCTTTTCCAACAGCTGTGCGATCTCTTTTGCCGAAAGCTCGATCCCCAGAAGGTCACAACACTCGCGGACGCTGACTGTGCGTTCGGATGCTGCAAGTGACGGCACCTGCCTGCCGTTGATCTCCACGCTCCCGATGGTTGCGCCAGCCTCTGCCATCGCGGTGCAGATGATATTGACCGCGGTACTGACCGCTTTTGCATCCGTTCCCGTGGTATCCAGAAGGATATTGTGTGTGTTTTCGGTCACCCGCGTCAGCTCGCCGTTGATGATCGGGGGGAATGAGAGCACGTTGTCACCGGCATCCACGATCAGCGGGAAGAGAGGGAAATTCCTGACAATGCCGGCATAATCCCTGCCCTTGGGATGTTCCGAGAGGATCTCGTCCAAGGACATCTCGCGGTCAAAGTCAAGAGGCACGAACCTGCGGGTGCAGGGGGATGCGATGTAGCGGAACGGCGGCGTTACCGCATCAAGGTCATGGATGCCGATGGCAACCTTGCTCCTCCCCCGCCCGACAGCCCAATGGAGGGCTTCCTGCAGGCCCATGATCGAGATGATCGACTCCTCATCGAACGAGACCCCCGTTATGACCGCGGAACCAAGGAACGGGCGGATATCCGACAGGTTCGGGTCGATGGAGAATGAGATCCCTGAGGGTTGTACCGCGTACGATTGCAGGCCTGTCTCAATACCGAGAAAACCCCGCATTGCCCGTGCAACACCCTCGACTGAGAAGAGGTCGGGGCGGTTAGGAAAGAACTCCACGTCTGCATGGTCATCTTCGACCCGTTCCACCTCGGACCCGATCATGGGAAGGCGCTGCAGGATCGTCTCTTTATCCGCCCTTGTCAGCCGTTCCAGGTACCGGTACGGGAGGCTGATAACCGCCATTTCAGACCTCATCTCCTGACTTTTGCCGCTCCGGCCGGTAGACCGGGCTCTCCCGGATCCAGCTGATGTCGCTCTTGTAGAGCAGCCGGAGGTCTTTTAACCCAAGCCGGAGCATGGCAACGCGGCTTACGCCAAGGCCCCACGCGAGCACCGGGTACCGGATCCCGAACGGCGCGGTGACCTCCTGCCGGAAGATACCGGCGCCGCCCATCTCCACCCAGCCCAGCCCGTCTACCCAGACCTCCGGCTCGACCGATGGTTCCGTGTACGGGAAGTACCCGGGCCGGAAGCGGACACCCTCAAACCCCATCCGCTGGTAGAACTCCTTTAAGAACCCGAGAAGGTGGGTGAACCCGACACCCTTGTCCATGACAATCCCTTCGAGCTGCTCGAACTCCGGTGTATGGGTCGGGTCGATCGCTTCGCGGCGGTACACCCGGTCGATGCAGAAGGCTTTCACGGGCGGTTCGGGATGTGCGGCGAGGTGCTGGATGGAGAGGCTGGTCGTATGGGTGCGCAGCACGCACTGCTCCGCTTTTTCTTTTTTCCAGACACCCCCCCAGCCGGTGGACGTCGTCTCCCCGCCGTTCTCATGCATTGCCTTCACGCGCTCCCAGCAGCCGGGAAGTTCCATGCATTCTTTTAAGTAAAACGTGTCCTGCATCTCCCGGGCAGGATGGTCCTGCGGCTGGAAGAGTGCATCGAAGTTCCAGAACGCACTCTGGACAAGCCCGCCGTGGATCTCGGTAAAGCCCATTTCGAGGAAGATGTCCCGCATCCCTTCGATGAGACGCTGGTACGGATGACTCTTGCCGCAGTAGACGACTCTGGGGAGCTTGTCCACCCGGTATTTGCGCAGGTTTGCATCTCTCCATGCACCGGAGATGATCTGCTCGCGGGTGAGCGTCCCGATCTCTTCGCGCAGGTCGAGCCCCGCGTCCACCATCAAAGTACCTTCATCAGTGATAGAGAGGATGTTGCGGATGGTTTCGATCTCTTTAAGGAGACCGCGTTTCACCAATTCCTGTGTCCTCGGTTCTCCTGGCTGCGGATTTTTAAGGGCGGCTTCATCTTCTGCGGTGGTCGCGCCCACATTTTTCGTGACGATACCTTTTGTCACTGTGATAAGTCCTTTTTTCCTGAGCTGCCCAAAACCAATCTTGAACGCAGCAAGTTTCTGGAGATCGGAGAGAGTGGTATCGTTACCAATCGCGTTCAGGACTTGTGTCTCAGGAAGCCCATTTTCTAAATAATATTTACCTTCGTCAGTATATTCCAGTTTCTTGGTAACTTTCCTCAATACATCCGCAAGACCTCGGTCCTTTCCAAGGAGCGCCCACTGCACTACGGCCTCTGGGGTTGAATCCAGCATCTGTGCGAGATGCAAGGCATCCACCTCCTTCTCTTTTGCCAGTGCGGCGAGCAGCCTCTTCTCATTCTGTGTCAGTTCCACGATCCTCACACCTCGATCTTCTCTGCCGCCACGTCCATCTTTTCCCGGAAATCTTTCAGGAAAGAAATAACCCGTTCCGCTGTATCTTTCTTGCACTGTCCGCAGGTTATCCCGCCGCCAACGCACTTCGTTCGGATCTCTTCAAGTTCTGCATCGTCAGTCACCATGTGAAAGAGATTCAGCAGGTAAAGCGAACACTTATCCGGCTCCCCTCCGAGGCGCTTCTGCTCCTCTAACGTCATTCTCCCGCCAGTGATCCCGCTCATGACCTTCTTTCTCATCGTCGCCTCGGACTCGTAGAACGAGATAGTGCTTTCAGGAATGCTGCTCGACATCTTTCCCCCGTTAAGACCCGGCATGAAGATATGGTACGTGGAGGACGGTATGAAGAAACCGAATCCCCCGTGCGCGAGCTCGATCGTTCGGACCTTCTGACTCACTTCAGCGCATGTCATCCCCCGGATGTCCACGTGACCCTCATATTTCTTCGAACCGGCAAAGGCTTTATGCACAGCGTTCAGCGCTTCCCCGGGTGCGTTCTTTGAACGGAC
Source organism: uncultured Methanoregula sp. (assembly GCA_964626125.1). Lineage (GTDB taxonomy): Archaea > Halobacteriota > Methanomicrobia > Methanomicrobiales > Methanospirillaceae > MVRE01. Next base: position 36,702 of record CAZVFG010000003.1, on the reverse strand, counting down.
ACTGATGTACCCATCCCGTTCCTCGACCGTGAACATCCGCATCTTATGGGCGACCCCCCGGGTCAGGCGGATATGTGGGTCCTGGTCAATCCCCACAGGAACAAGTGTCGGCGCGGGTGAACGGTCGATCTGAGGGTAGAGAATATCTGCAACCTGCGTGATGACGCTCTCCGCGTGAGCAAGGTCAGTCTCCGCTGAAAACCCGTAGATCGCAGTCAGCTCCGAGAAGTTCACTTTGGTCGCAGCCTCAAACGCAAGGTCTTTGAGCCGCTCATTTCTGCTCTGGAAGTACGTCGTTCCCTCAAACCCCAGCGCATACAGGCACGAGAGATATTCCTTCCCCAGCTCCCTGCAATTCTCCCACGACGTCCCGCGGACCGCGTGCGCCTCCCGGTCGGCAATGGTGACGTACCCGTTGCCGCCCTGCTGCACATGCCATACCACTTCCTTCATCACCATCAGGTGGCCCAGATGAGGGTGTCCGCTCGGCATAAAACCGGTCAGGATATGAAAAGGGGTCCGATCCCTGATGGCGGTTGCGATCTGCCGGTAGTCCCGCTGCCCGACCACGATCCCCCGCCGCATGAAATAAGGGATATCAGGAAGATCAGACAGTGCGGGACCGATTGGTTCGATACCGAACTCGGTAAAGAGTTTTTCGACATCGATGGCCTGGTTAGCCGACCAGGGATTGATCTCGTTTGCCATGATGAGCGCTCACAGTTTGATTCTGGCGAATTCGACGTACTGAATGCCGCTTGTATATACACAGGCAAACAACATCTTCTTTTTGACACTGTGGGCAAGGCGAACGGAACGCGAGATTGTGCTCATGGGTAATCCGGCATCCGTTTCCATTGCATGGACGAGCATCTCTGAGTGTGCTCTCTCACCCGAATAGACGCGGAAGTGGTGTCCGAACTTGTAACCCGTTTTCGGCACATACCCGCGGTGCCTCAAATCGGTGTAGACCTTTGCCTTGTGTGAAAATTCGCTGTCGCTTTCCTGTGCCCGCTGGAAGATTTCATCCACCGGCACCTTTTTCTCGTTTGCTGTTACCGACAGCACCCCGGCGCTTGCAAGATAGAATGTTTCAAGAGGGGAGAACAGCAGCCGGAAATCATCCAGCCGGCTGCCAAACCACGCCTGCTCGAAGGGAGATCCGGCAGGGGTTTTTATCATCACTGATTTGCCCGCCGGAACTCCCGCAATGGGCGGGAACTGCATCACGGGAGGATTTTTTAAAAGCTTCTGAATTTTGATTTCATAATACGTCAGCTCGTCCTCATCGTCAACAACTGCAAGCACATACTGTTTACGCACGTTGTGGGCGGTGGTCACTTCCTTTATGAGTTCGTTGAACCGGATCGGGTCACGTTCGGAGACCACCCGGACAAGGTAGAGCGATTCTCCCTTTCCTGGCCTCTGCCCCCGTCGGAAAACCCGGAAGTCGTGAGGGCCGGTCTGCACTGCATAGCCGCGTTCACGGATATCCCGGTACACAAGGAAACTGCGCACGACATTTGGCTGTCCGGCAAATGCCGCAAGGAATTGGTCGAGATCAAAGCCCTCGATTTCAATCTTTCCCCGCTGCAGGAGGTAGATCGCCTCCTGTGGAGCGAGCCGCAGGCTCTTGCCTTCCTTGCGCCCGAATCCACCCTGTTCGTAGAGCACCTGCCCGTCCCATCCGCAGCGCACGGACGTCCCGTCAAATACCGTTTTCACTGCTCAGGGTATTAGCACTGCCCGGTATAAAGAAAATAGGGATATACCGGTGCCCGTTTGATGGATCACATCCAGAACAATTGCTCGCTTGAAAGCCTTTTTTTGTACCACATTGAATCCCGGGAGTATGCGAGGGGGAGCATAAACGCGCATAAAATCCCCCTCATGCCATGAAATAATAATACCATGACACACCCGGATACAATTTTCATTCGGATATGTCTCATCAAGGGAATCGACAAGATACACCTTTTCAGGCAGTACCATTCCCTCTGAGTGAAAAATAAGAAGAGAGAACCTTCCACGGATATTCCCCTCACCTGCCACCCGCCTGTAACGTGAGTTATTTTTTTTCTTTTGCCAGCTGGAACGTCCCGGGCGGAACGATGATCTCAAACCGCGCTCCCTTCCCGGGGAACCCCGTTTCCATGATGATCATTCCCGTGATTGCGAGGATCTCGCGGGCTAAAAACAGGCCAAACCCGGTATGCCTGCCGAATCCCTTATTAAATATCATGCTTTTATTTTTTGCGGGGATCCCCACTCCGTCATCCTCGATAATCCAGACAAGCTCCTCACCCTGCTGATAGTAAAAGGTACGGATTATTGTGATATGTTCGCCATAGCGCAGCGCGTTGTCAGCAATGTTATATATCACCCGTACCAGGAGAGGATCTGCATAAATACGAAGTCCGGAAAGGTCAAACGTTACCTGCACGCTGCCCAGTTCAAGCTGGGAAATTGCCTTTACAAATATTCCTTCTATATCCTGCCACTCCGGGGCTTTTACACCAAGATCCTGGTAATCCCTGGTAAACTGGATCTGGTCCTGGATTACCTGGATCGAGTCATCAATCTTTTTAATAAAATCTTCCAGTTTATCGCGGTCGTGCACCATCTTGGCAAGCCCGAGATATCCGAGCACAATGGTCAGTTTATTGAGGATGTCATGCCGGGTTACGCTGGACAGCAGGTTCAGTTTCTGGTTTGCGAGCATGAGTGCTTTTTCCGAGCGTTTGCGCTCACTGATATCACGGATGAATGAACATACATATTTCATTCCGGCATATTCGAAATAATCGCTTGTCACTTCTACGGGAAACCTCTCACCCCCTTTTTTGGAATAGGTTGTCTCAAAGGTCAGGGAATCGGATGCCACCTTTGAAGTCAGATAATCCTTCCAGAGGGCTTGGGATACTGATGTGTCGATATCAAAAATGGTTATTCCGTTGATCTCGTCTGTCGTATATTCGAGCATTGTGCAGCAAGCTGCATTTGCATAGATAACCCTTCCTTCACCATCGAACCACAGGATCCCCTCAGCCGCATGTTCAACAGCAAACTGGGTGATCCTTGAACGACTCTCACTTTTACGGAGGTCCTTTTCTGCCAGACGACGCCGTGTCTTTTCGAGCACAATCACAATAAAGTCGGCAAGCGATGCGGCAAAATCCTGCTCCTCCACATCCCACGAACGCAAAGGTCCCATGTGCTCAAAACAAAGAACCCCGACAACTTGCCGCCCCGAGCGGATCGGCACATCCAGCATTGAGGTGATACCCTGCGGACCAAGGTAACCTGCAGTGAATTCACGGGTGTTCTCATCGTTCTGGGCATCGGCAGCCACAATCATGCGGTTGTCCTGCAATGCGGCAAAATATCGTGGATAATCGGCACCGAGTATTGTCTGCCCTGATTCGTGGGCATTCCTGCCGGGTATATAGACGTCATTGCATATCAGTTCCCTGCCATCCGACGAGAAGAACCAGATGCTCGTCCGTTCCACGTTAAGCGTACCCGCACCCGTTTCGCAAATCCGGTTCATCGCGTCCCTGAGCGTGGGAGCATCAGTGGTGGCAAGGTTTACCATTATCTTCTGGTACCTGAGCGCGCGTTCCGTCCTTCGTTTAAGTCCCTCCTCCGCTTTTTTCTGCTCGGTGATATCGATCAGTGAAGCGATACTCTGCTTTGTGCCGGGGATCATGTCAATGGTCACCAGCATGTTGCGGATATCCCCGCTTTTTGTGATGAGCCGGAACTCGTAGTGCCTGATGGCTTCCTCATACCTTTCCCGGCGGAGCCGGTGCTGGGCAAGCATTCGTTCGAGGTCTTCATTTATCACGAATTCTGTCCATGACTTCTTATTATTGACATCTTCCGGACTATAGCCGGTAAGCCGTAAAAACTCGGTATTGGCGAGGCTGACGGTTGTATCATCTTCAACGATGATCATTGCGGTGCCGGTACTCTCAAACATCGTCCGGTACCGGCTCTCGCTCTCCTTTAACGCACGCTCCGCGAGAATACGTTCGGTAACATCCCGCATTTCGATCTGTACGCCGCGGAATTTCCCCTCTTCCATGATAGGGACACCCTGCGCATCAAGTATGGCAACACTACCATTTTTGCGTCTGATACCAAATGAGATTTTTTCAGTGGAAATCCCTTCACGGATCTTTGACAGGGCACGTTCTATTTTCCCAATATCCTCCGGCGAAATCAGGCGTTCATCATAAATATGTCCGATTACCTCATCCCTCGTGTAACCAAGAATGGTCTGGACTGATGGCGAAACATACACAGGTGTACCGTGTTCATCGGTGATCATGACGAGGTCAGAACTTCGCTCCGCGATCCCCCTGAAGCGCTGCTCACGTTCCTGCAAAGCTGTTCTGGCCCTGCTTCGTTGCACCGCCAGTTTTATTTTGTGCTCCAGCTCAACGAACTGCGACTTCGGGTCACCGCCCTTCTGCAAATAAAAGTCAGCACCGTTGTTGATCGCCTCGATTACCACCTCCTCCCTGCCTTTGCCGGTGAAGAAGATGAACGGCAGCTCCGGGTTGAGGGATCTCACCGCCTTTAAAAGCGCAATCCCATCCATGTCGGGCATCAGGTAATCGGAAATAATTGCATCGAACTTTTTTTTTGTGATCAGGTCAAGGGCATTTGTGGCGGAGGAGGTGACTTCGATGTGAAGTTCCCCGGACCGTTCGAGAAACACTTTGCAGATATCAAGAAGCATCAATTCATCATCAACACAAAGGACCGATATCATGCAGGGGTCTCATCCACCTTGGGAACTGGTGTATCAGAATTCGTATGTGAATAACTATCGGATAAAGATCCGATAAATCTACGCCTTCTTTTCTTGCCAAAATCAGAAATTACATGAGACGATTCCAGAATTGTGTGGCATTTCTTTCGATGCGCAAAATGATTGCAGGGCATTGCAGCAATGCGTTTATTGACAGACCTTCCCGTGTCACGGGAATATACCAGGCTACTATTGTGCGAGTTTCCGGACTTTTTTTATATTTCCTTCATCATCCCGCCGGGTGTCCACCGGAGTTTCACAGATGAATGGAAGATCCTGGAATACTGGGTTGTGGAGGATGCTAGAAAATCCCTCATCACCGATGAAACCCATACCGATGTGCTCGTGCCGGTCAAGCCCGCTCCCCCGGTCACCTTTTGAATCGTTCAAGTGGACGCATTGTATCTGTTCCATACCGATGGCATCATTGAGCTGCTGCATAGTATCTCCAATACCTTCTGCGGTACGCAGCTCGTAGCCGGCAGCAAACGCGTGACAGGTATCAAAACAAATGCCGATCCGAGATTTCTCCGATAGCTCGTCCATGATTGATCGGATATGCTCAAAGGTACTGCCCACACTGTTCTTCTCACCGGCAGTGTTCTCCAGAAGCAGCATCACATCATTGTCAGATGAAGAGAGCGCAGTGTTGATCGCAGCGATTACCCGCTTCCTGCCCCCGGCAATTCCGTCACCAAGGTGATGACCGAGATGGGTGACAAGACAGGGAATTCCAAGTTGCCCGCAACGCCCAAGTTCTGCGGTGAGCGCTGATACAGATTTTTTGTATATCTCCTCTTTGGGGGAGGCAAGGTTGGGCAGATAGGGCATATGATCTACAGGGACGAGACCACTTGTCCTAATCTTTTTTGCAAATGCCGCAGTGTCATCAGAGTTAAGGGGTTTGAATGTCCAGCCACGGGGGTTGCGCGAGAACATCTGGAAGACATCACACCCTTTCGCTTTCGCCCGGTCGACCGCTTGGTCGAGCGAACCGGAGATAGAGACATGAACACCGACCTTCACCATAAAGAGATTCTCCATCGGTATATTGACATCTGATTATAAATCTTGTCTGAAGGGTATCAGATGATTGGGATCAATCGGGCCACACCACCGTAAAAAATCCATTGCAGTTCTTTTTCATCATCGGTTGTATGATCAAATTCCCATCAACATGTCACATGAAGCACGGCGACATACTTCCCCTGCTCATGCCCGATGAGCGGCAGGATTTCCGGTGTCGGCATGATGACCGCATGGTGGTCTTTGAGGATCGCCATGGCGGCAGGTGTCACGGGAAGATCTCCATATTGTCCGGTACCGATGAAGACCCTGTCGGGCCGCTCATCAGTTAAAAAAAAAATTTCGGCGTCCGAAAGCGGTGTATGCCCATAGCCCACCTTCTGACCTTTTGAGAGTTTCTTCTTCCTTTTGGTTATAGAACGATCCACATGGATGATGATATCGTGGTCATACCGCACGCTTCCCACCTCAATCCACCCGAATCCGGTCTTCATCTGATCCACGTACGCAGTGATCGGAATACCGGATGATGAATATTTCGCGAAACCAGCACGCATCCCAAAGAAAACCTTATCACAACCTGCGGCGATGCAACCCTGAGGATTCTCATGCTCATCGGGATCATGTCCGACACCCACGATAACCTGCCCCGGACAAAGGACGCAGTAGACCGGTTGAACAAGGAAAAGGTTGATCTTGTACTCCACGCAGGGGATTTTAACTCCCCCTTTGTAATTGGTCTGCTCAAAGACCTTGAACCGGAGATGGTCGGTGTATTCGGGAACAATGACGGTGATCGGGAACAGTTGATAAAAAAATGCAAAGAACACGGGCACCTGTCTCTTCGCGGTACATTTACCCGGTTCACCGCTGGCGATCTGTCCGTTGGCCTTATCCACGGGTCAGATCGTGAACTCCTGGATACCCTGCTGACATGCGGGGGATTCGATCTTCTTGTTTATGGTCATACTCATCAGGCTCACATCCGCACTCATGGAAAAATGCTTGCCGTCAATCCCGGCGAAGTGTGCGGGTACCTTACGGGCAAAAGCACAATTGCTATCGTCGATACGGCAAGCCGGCACGCGAGAATCATTCCTCTTCCCTGACGGTAGTGTCGGTCCATTCAGTTCATGATCCTTTTCATGACCTGACAAAAAAATCCAAGCCGGATGCCGGTGTTACCGCATAAGTTCATGTCGTGACAGCAGAAGCTCGGATGTTTATGCGTTGCGTTTTCATCAGGCACAAAAATCAGTATGAAGGGCAGGGCTATCTGCGCATGCGCCATGACAGCAACACGATAACTGCAAGCGCCCCGAACACCCCTGCGGGCAGCGCTACACCCGACTTTGTGGAGGTTGAGACCGCTGTCGCTGCGGACATGGGCGGCAGAGGGGTTAACGCTTCATCGGGCCGGGTGGTTGTTGCGGTGCGGATGTCGTTCTGCAGGGCGCCGACCGGCGGGACAACGTTAATGACGTAAACTGCGACTGTCTGTGGACCGGTCATCCCTCCCTTACCGGGGCAGTTCTGGGCAGCGGCATGTCCCGACACAAATTTTACCATCACGCCCGATCCGTCATTTCGTCCGTTATAGGTGAACGACTTCCCCGGTTTGAGCGTCTTTTCAAAAACGGTTTTACCCGAGCTCTTCCACGTAACTGTTGCCCCTGTGGCCGTGCAGACCGTTCCGGTACACGAAGTGCAGTCGGGGAGTATGACGGTCTCAACTGCATAATCACCAATAAGCGGAACGGAAATCGTCCGCGGATCGCCAACAATATCGGTTACAAACTCCTCACTGGGACGGAATCCATACAATTTGGCGAGCGTGATCCACTGCTCCCCGGCACCCCCTGTACTGGTCGCAACCACCACTTCGTTTCCTTTGAACACCTGAAACGCGGAAGCGTCCGGTACGGTACCTGCCAGTGTCGCCGTCTCCATTGGTCTCCATGCACAAATTGGATCGTTTCCTGCAGGGAAATCACAGCCGTACTGAACGGGATTTTTTATATATAGCATGTTCTCCACGGGATTTACCGTCGATACCTGACCCTTTACCGTTACCTCAAGGATCACCGCCGAAACAGGCACGATGAACATGCAGAGGGCGAGTGCTGTGATGGATACGCTGCAGATCAACATTCGTCTCTTCATAGTATACCTCGGATACGGTGCACAGCCCTCATCATTGAGGAAGCACGGTCACCTGCTTCTTGAATAATTATTATGATCAGTTATACCCCTCGATGGCTGAAATTTTGTTCCGTCTATCTTCGTATATTCTCTGAAACAAGTTAAAAAGAGCGCGAGCTTTCGTTTACCAAATTTGTAATCCTGCCGCTATTTTATCCGGCAACAGCGATATCCATGGAAACAGGAACGTCATGATCTGCTATCCTCATCATCGATCTGATCGGAGCAGAGACATTCCCAACTGCACCTTTGAATAAACCCCCAATAAAAGAGGAAAGATCTTTTTACCTGCGTTCACTCCGTTCTTCGATTCTTGCAATAAAAAGAACCAGAACCGGAATGAAAATACCGATAGCAATGATTGCAAGACCCTGCGGTTCATCACCGGCAGGTGGCATGAAACAAACATATACTCCATTTGCGATTACAAACAGGGCGATAAAAAAGGAAAGAACCTTTAGCAGTGCTTCCATACCTGAATACCTCTCATTACGATGTACTCATGATTCAGGGTAATAAGATCTTTGTCTCATTTGCATAAAACCACCGCCCTCACGTCAATACCGCTTACAGGAAATTTCGCGGGCCGTGTACTCATAAATACCAAGATGCCGATCGTGAGAAGGAGAACCCCGAAGGATTTCAGGTTTTCTGGGGCCGGCATATCCGTGGATGATTCTGTCTTAGAAAATTTGGAGAGTGTTGTATAATGAATTTTGAAATCCCAACAGCGATCTGGAAAGAAGCGTTGCGGCAATACTAATGAAAATGATACACAACCACACATCATCCGGATCAAATGCGAAATCCGAAAATACTATCTGTGGTTAATCTCATATTCCCCCAATAACCATGATCTCTTGCAGGAAGATCTTATGAGAGTGCTCGATGTGTACGACACGATGATGGAAGAGATCCAGTCGATCTTCCGTTCCCGACTCCAGCTCCAGATCCTCCTTTCTCTTCTTGAAGGGAACAAGACCCTTGCAGATCTGCGCGAAATCACCGGCAGCACCTCGCAGGCGATCATCCCCAAGATCAGGATTCTTGAAGCAAGCCGGTACATTGGAGCGGTCGATTACGAATACTATCTCACCACTTCAGGCCGCGTTATCACGACCAAGATCCAGGACTATGTCATGGCAACAGCGGTCATCTATCGCAACCGCGACTTTTTTACTGACCACTACCTGCAAGGTATCCCCTCTCACTTTCTCATGAGCATCGGTGACCTCTATGACTCGGCAATCATCAGCGACACGAATGTGGATATCTTTAACGTCTTTTTTAATTTTGTTAAAATGGTCAATGAGGGCAACCGTATCAGCATTCTCTCCCCGATCGGAAGTCCGGCCCATACTGAAGCGATCGCAAAACGGGTCGCAGAAGGGATCCCCGTGGATCTTGTGGTTGGTAAGGACCTTGCACAACATTTCCATGACCCGGGTTATATCGAAATGGTAAAGGAACTGACCGGCAAATGGAAAGGATTCGTCATTTATGTAATCGATGCGCCATTCCGTATCGGCCTCACGGTAACCGATAAATGCCTTTCATTAGGGCTCTACAAAAACGACGGAATCACCTACGACACAACAACGGATCTGTTCAGTAAGAACCCCGTTGCGGTAGCATGGGCACAGAGGTTATTCGACTTTTATAAAAATCAGGCAAAACCATTAGAATTCTGATCCGAAATACCCGGCGATAACCTTTCCATTATTAAGTCTCAATGGTGCGAGTCCTCGTAACCTTTTCATCACTGCATCGTTCAACTTTTTTTATACTATGGGATTATTCCGGTACAACGGTTAATAATCGGGATTGTGCGCGCTTTATCGTCGTGCAAATGCGGTATGCTTTATATTCATCGATCCGATGAATATTCTGCATCGCAATGAATGTTTGTCGATTCTGTAAAGATAATTCATGTTCAAACAAGAATATGTTTATTGGAGGTTGTACTTCAATCTCCACTCGGTACTTGACAGCCTGTTGTACAGCTCGGTATACCTTTCGATTGCTTCAGGTGCTATGATGTATATATCGTGCATCCTGCAGGGAATTCCTTTCACGCCGATGCTTTTTGCCATCGGGTTCAGCATCACATTCTCTGTTTACAACCTGAACCGGAAGACCGATGAGCAGGAAGATATCATCAACCATGCGACACGATATGCGTTCACCAAAAAATACGAACGCTCCCTTTTTATATTGTCAGTGGCGGGGTACGCAGGTGCCCTCGCCATTGCTGCATGGATCGGCTGGGGTGCCTTCCTGGTAACCGCATTCCCCCTTTTCTGCGGGATCGCTTACAGCATGCCTTTTTTGCCTGCAGGATTCCGGTACCGGCGGCTCAAGGAGATACCACTGGGTAAGAACCTTACCGTAACATGTGCTTGGGCTGTCACGCATGCCCTGCTCCCGGTGGTGCTGGTCGGATCAGTGATCGGCCCGATGACGTGGGCAACAGGACTTTTCTTTTTTGCACTGGTTTTTGTCAACACCGTGCTCTTTGACATGCGGGATGTGGAGGGGGATGCAACGGCAGGGGTGAAAACGGTGCCGGTGTTGCTGGGGATTGGACGGACACAACTGCTGCTTGTCGCAATCGATCTGGTGATGGGGTCTGTCGTACTCGCCATTAGTATCCCCCTTGCACCATGGTGGCAGAGCGGAATACTTATGCTGGGGACGGTATACGGGTTCGGGTATATCTCCTCGTTCCAGCGAATCGATTTTGGAAACCTGCTCTGCGATCTTGTTGCCGATGGACAATTCATCGGAATTGGCATTGCGCTGTATATGGCGGCTCGGTTGGTGTAATATCGGAAGAATCAGGGAATCCTATAAAAAAAATGGAAGAAACTGGTGCTGACCGATCCCAAAATCCACTTCTTTCATTCATCGATCTGATGAATATTCATCGAACCGATGAATCGTAATCATAGGAATAAATATTCAATTTTATTACTGAGGTTATGATTGGAACAGGAAGTGAAGTGAATCTTCATCCGAATGATGAATTGTTGGTGTTCGCTGACAGGAGGGAAAGCCCCTGATATGCCTGTGCCACGACCCAAACTGACCACCCGAACCTGCGAGGATGACATGCCACCGAACTCGGTCAATATGACCATACCATATCCTGGAATAACAACCATGGAAGACAGTAATATGTATCCGGCTGCGCGGATTGCTGTCCATCATGAGAATGCTGTCCATCATGAGAATGGAGCTCCTCAGAAAAACCCGCTCTCCGTGCTCTACGTAGATGATGAACCCCAATTCCTTGATCTCTGCAAGATCTATCTCGAACGTGGCGGTGAAATTTCCCTGACGTGTTCATTATCCGCGCATGAAGCACTTGAGCTTCTCGAGGCATCCTGTTTTGATGTAATTGTATCGGATTACCAGATGCCGGATCTGGATGGTATCGGTTTTTTGAAACAGCTCCAGACAATAAATTGCACTATCCCCTTCATTCTCTTCACAGGCCGGGGACGGGAGGAGGTGGTGATCCAAGCAATCAATAATGGTGCGACATTCTATCTCCAGAAAGGAGGTGATCCGAAGTCGCAGTTTGCTGAACTGACCCACAAGATCAAAGAGGCGGCCCGGAGGCGGCAGGCAGAGAAAGCATTAAAAGAGAGCGAGAGCCGTTACCGGACCGTTTTTGAAAACACTGGTACCGCAATCGTCATTATCAAGGAGGATACGACCATCTGCCTCTCTAACGCAGAATTTGCACGGCTCAGCGGTTATAGTCAGGAAGAAATCAATCAGGGGAAGTCCTGGAAAGAATTCGTGATTAAAGAAGACTTCGAACGAATGCTCGCCCAGCACCGGCTCCGCAGGGAAAGAAATGAGGATGCCCTTCGGCATCATGAGATCCGGCTCATCACAAAAAGCGGTGATATCCGCAACATGCAGGTGACCATTGACATGATCCCCGGCACAAAGCAGAGCATCGCTTCATTGATTGATATCACCAAGCAGAAAAAGGCTGAAGAGGAGCTGAAGAAAAAAACAAAAGAAATCGCTGCAGCATACAAGCGGCTCGCAGAGGCTGAAGAAATCCTTCGCCATAAGGTCGTTGAAAAGCCTCCCATCTGAGGGCACTCACACAATAACCGGCCGACTGCCCCGGATGGCATATAAAATGTCTGTGATAGGGTAAACTAACCTGATCTGGTTTGGCATTGAGCGGGATATTCCCCTCCGTCAACCGGGGGCTGAGGGGGGAATAATCCATTATACCTTGAACTATGCACCCGGACTCGATAATTTTATACTCCTTTCTTCATTATGAGCCACTGTCCCTCGCCCGCTTTAGCGAACCGCACAAACACATATGTCCCAAAAAACCGCTGCCCAGACAGAACGACCTCGATCCGGTCCGGTGACCAAACAATCTGCCGGTACGTGCCTTCATCAGCAATTTTCACCTCACCGGCACCGTACTCACCCTCAGGGATGGAGCCCTCAAAATTGATAAATGAGAGCTGATGATCGTCTGTCTCGATCGCCAGCTTCCGATCCTTCGTTATTTCGGGTAATCCTTTGGGCACTGCCCAACTCTTCAGCACATTGTCCTTTTCGAGCCGGAAATCGAAGTGATGGTGCTTTGCGAAATGTTCATGAAGGACAAATCGCAGGGGGGTGATAACCGGTTCTTCAGCGCCTTTTTGTTTGTTCATCAGTAAGTCACCGGAGGATACTGTGATGGATATCAGCGCCCGAACGTCGTGATGAACTTCTCCTGCCCAATCACATGCCCGCTTATTGCCCAATCGATACTATCCCTGTCCGCAGTGGGCATGGGGATCTCATAATCGAGCGCATACAGGGTAAAGACGTAGCGGTGAGCCGGGCCGAATGGCGGGCACGGGGCGTAATAGCCCCGGCTGCCAGCACTGGTATCTCCCTGTTGTCCACCGTTTGCCAGCACCTTTGTATTGGGCTGGGCACGGTCAATCTTTCGGGTTGATGGGGGGATATTGTACAGGAGCCAATGCGTAAAGGTGCCTTTCGGAGCATCTGGATCGTCAACGATCAATACGAGGCTTTTTGTTCCCTTGGGAATATTCTCAAAGGAAAGTTCAGGGGATTCGCCCGCCCCTTTGCAGGTATACACATCCGGCAAGACGGAGCCCGGAGCGAGTGCATCTACGTGGAGTGAAAAAACGTGAGAGCCCGTCTCCAGCGCCTGTACAGGAACAGCAGACGTTCCTGTTGCTGACGGTGAGGTTACTGGTGAGGATTGTGGGATAGTACAGCCACACAACCATACCACAGATAGAAGACAGAGCAACGCGAGCAGACCGGTTCGATACTTCATGATCGGCAATGGGGGCACACGAATAGATAAGGATAACGACACTGGATCCGGAAAAGAAAAACCAAAGATAAAAAAGAAATTATTTTTGCACGAGATCGATCTGGATGCCGCCAACCTTTTCAGCAAAGATATTGTAGAGCAATCCCATGACTGCCCCACTGATAAATCCACAAATGGCAAAGATAATCGGGAATATAATGATAGAAAGAATACCGAATACCTCCACGCCGGGCATGCCTCGATTGACTCCGATTGCCGCACCCATGACCGCAAACATCAGTCCATACATGAGACCAAATACGATACCAAACAAGGCATGGATCTTTGCCCATGACATCACATCGATATTTTTGATTTCCTGCATCATTACCCCTTCAATTTCTTTTCGGCGACAAGAATAAAAAGTCTTTCTAATACACTACAAAAAAATAATATTGAGGAGCGATGGTCATAGAGCATTCTGAGTTTCAATAACGACCTTCTCTTTTCCCATTGACAGACCAAGGAAAATGCTGATACACCCGAAGACGAGAGCGTAGATCCCCAGCACGATAACAAGGGCGTATGCACCAAAGATCGGGGTAAGGACAAGGATGACGGCAAACAGGATGCCGATGATCCCCGATAGCGCAAGCAGGGCGCGGTGTGGTGCTGTTTTGTTGGAGAAGGCAAGCCCGAGATCTGAGATCCCGGTGATCAGCGCCCATGCAGCGATAAAGATGGTAATCGTCATTGCAATGATCAGCGGGGCAACGAGCGCAATGATACCTATCAGAATGCCCAGTACTCCGGTCGTAATGAGAAGCCACTTTGGAAGTTCACTCTTTTCCGAGGAGATCCCGACACCCGCGTTGAGGATACCGGTGATGATCGCAAAAAAGCCGAACATGTACACGAGGAAGTCCAGCACGAACTGCGTTGCCACGATCGCAAGGATGCCAAAGATGACAGCGACAATTCCCCTCAACGCAAGGGATTTTCTATCAAGGATACCACACATGCATTCCATTCGTATCACTAACAGGGGTTGACATAGAGAGTAATAGTTCTTTGGATAAGGCCTGACGGGAAAAAAAGGTATAGCGTTACTTCTTCCTGCAGAATGCAGCTGCACAACAGGCAAGGGCGAAACCCGCGATGGCAGCAAGTGGCGGAAGCGGGGATTTTGTGGTAGTCGGGGCGATAGTTGTCACAGGGGGCATCGCAGATCCTTCAGTGCAGGGCTCCTCCCATATTCGTAAGCACTTCTGCTTTGCCTCGCACCAGGTATAGCCTGCAGATCCGATACAGCCGTGACTGTCGCGGTCAGAACCGGGCATCATGGTGGTCGCAGCGGAGGCCCCTGACGGGCCGGTGATAACGAACTGCGTCTTGGTGTAGATATCATTGATGCCCTGTGCGTTGAGGGCGTTGGTGAGGGCGATGGCAGCAGCATCGTTCTGGACGCTTCCCATTCCTGTGAAATTGAAGATGACCGCACCGGTGTCCATATTGGTCACCTGCCCGGAATACCCTGTTGTCATGATCTCGAGATTATTGTCAGCACCCGGATGCTGGACAAAGACGTAGTACGTTGCAGCAGGAAGCCCCGTGGTGTTATAGATCTTCGAGAACATACCGTCCGCATTGACTGAGACCGTGCTCACGTTAACATAGTTACCGGCAAAGACCCAGATCTGGACACCCGGAGTAACGTTACCTGTTGCGCTACCACTCACCGTAATTGGTTGACCGGCAGTAATACTGGCCGCAGAGACGGTTGCTGATATAGCAGGTTTTTCCTGCGGTACGGAAACTGCAGTCGTGATTGTCGGGGAAGCTGCCCCGGATACCGGTAGTACAAGGAGCGCTGCAACCACAAGTATTGCCAGAAGGACATATGTTTGTGTGATCTGTTTCATACTGATGGGGATGGTCGGGAGATATATTATTGTTAATGGTTTGTATTTGGGGATCGATTTCTGAACCGTATGATCCAATAAATACCCCATTGCTTTTTAGCCGTATTGATACAACCCTGACTGGTACATCATCTCTGCCATGCACGCCGTTTCGCTTTGCATTCCAGGACATGCTCTTTTAATGCACGCGCTGCAGCGGTGATGTCAGGCTGCCCCACAACGGCAGAAATGACTGCAATACCATCAGCACCGGCATCGACCACATTGCAGGCATTGTGCATTCCGATGCCTCCGATCGCAATAAGCGGGACACTCACCGCTGCCCTGATCTGGCGTATCCCTTCGAGCCCACAGTGAATAATTGCCTCTGCTTTTTGTGCTGTTGGAAAGACCGGACTGGCTGCCAGATAATCAGCTCCATCCTTCACCGCCTGAGTTGCTTCATCGGCAGAGCCAACCGAGACCCCGATGATAAAACCACGCGGTGCGATAGCACGGGCAGAAGCGACCGGCAGGTCATCTTTTCCGAGGTGTATGCCATCGGCACCACAGGCAATCGCTACATCAAGCCGGTTGTTCACGATGAACGGAGTGCCTGTCCTGTGTGTAACCTCCCTGACCCTCTTTCCCGCCATAAAAAGCCCGCGTGCGCTGCAGACCTTGTCCCGGAGCTGGACCACATCCGCTCCCCCGTCGATAGCAAGGCGTGCGATCTCCTCGTGTGAGCGTCCTTTTGAGAGCGTGGTATCGGTAATTACGTACAGGTCATAGTTCATGGGTTCAGACCGACCGTACCCGTGCTCCCCGAAAAAGATCTTTGGGAAGGAGTGCTGCAAGCTCGTCAAACAGAACGGTTCTGAAAGAATAAGGTCCGGCAGCCCGGACTGCTGCGATCTCACCAGCAAGCCCAAAGGCGGCAAGCGCCGCGGCCGATGAAATAACATAATCGGATGAGACTGCAGCAAACGCACCCGCCAGTGAAGCTGCCATGCAGCCGGTGCCCGAGAGCATGCCCATCATTTCATGGCCATTGTCCACCAGGAGTACGCGCCTTCCGTCCGTCACAATGTCGGTTGCTCCGCTGACAACCACCGTGAGACCGGTGTTCTCTGCAAATGTCCGCGAGATGGCGAGAGCATCCCCACCGGCATCCTCCGAATCAACGCCCCGGACCTTGCCACCCGCGCCAGCAAGAGTACCAATCTCCCCTGCATTTCCCTTCAGCACCGCAATCTCGAGCCGATCCAGAAGCATAAGGGCGGCATCTGTCCGCATTCGCGTGGCACCTGCACCAACGGGATCGAGGATAATTGGAATATTGCACTCATTCGCCCTGCGTCCTGCTTTGAGCATAGAGCCAACCTGATGTTGCGAGAGTGTGCCGATGTTGAGTACAAGAGCAGCTGCAATTGCAACCATCTCCTCAACCTCCTCGGGTGCCTCTGCCATAACCGGCGCGGCTCCTATACAGAGAGTCACGTTTGCACAATCGTTCATGGTCACGGTATTGGTAATGTGGTGGATGAGCGGGCGCCTTGCCCGGACTGTGAAAAGCAGGTCAGCAAACAACTGGGGGTTCATCGGTTGATCGTTCCTTTCTATGCTAAAATATACCCTCAGGTATACTCAAAGGTAACGGAAGCGAAACGAACACCCCGATGACCCTCTGTTCATATTCAGATGATGCTTAGTTTTGCCAGGAGAATCCCTGCACCCCCATAGGCAAGCAAAAGAAGCATTACGCCAAGAAGCGGTTGAACAATTGGGGTATAATTTCCTGAAATAAAAGCAGTGACAATCATATACAACCCGTACAGCACGCTACCAACGATACAGGCGACAATGAGGTAGAAGAGGGCAATAGCACAAACTCCATAGGTGATCAGGTCATCCATCGCTTATACACTCCCTGAACGCGGCATGTTATTGCCACCCATCACGACGCCACTATCATCATTCGACATACGCGGCAAGCACCTCCTCATACAGGCGACGGACATTCTGCATGGTGGATGGCATGACCGGGAACCCGGAAAACGGCTGCGCAGCAGCAACATCACGGGAGAGATCGATATGGTACTGGCTCTGCGAAAGGAACCAGCCATTCTTCTGGTAATATGCGGAGAGATATTCCTGCTCTGTCTGACCCGGCGTAGGAACAAAGAGCCCGTGCCGTTTCTGCACTTCAGCAAGCTCCATCATTGTCGTATAACCGGACCGGCAGATAATAAACCGTGCCCGGTTCAGGAGAGCAATCTTCTCTTCAGTATCGACATAGCTTTTAATGGTTGTGTGTGGGTCAGGGCACGTCACACTCCTGTGAGATGGGCTCCCCAGCAGCACCACCTTGCGGCCCGGGAGGCCAGGGAGCTGGGGGAGAAGTGTCTGCTCAAAGACAGTCCGCTGGGGTTCTGGTCCCGATATGATACACAGATAATCGAGGTCCTCTGCCATGTCCTGCTTCCGGGCGGTTGCGAGGATTCCGGCAAAATAGATGTGACGGAAGGTTTCGGGGAGAAGAGGGCGGGAGAGTTTTCCGGCAAGCGATCCTGGACCCGGCGGGTTGTCAGGTACAATTACCAGGTCAAATTTGGGATGGACCATCCGGTTCAGAAGCAATGCGAACAGTTCTACAGGCCATATGATGGGAGGGAAATGGAAATGGATCTGGTGGGTAATAAACAGCGACGGGATCTGTTCGGAATAAACACCAAGCCTGTTATCACTGATAATGAGATTATAGTGGTCCTGTGCAAGGATGTGCCGGAGAGTTCGGCGTTCTGTCGCCAGCGCGCGTAACAACACCGGGAGATATGCACAAAACTTCGGTAGGAAAAGGCTGCCGGCACTGTACGGTGCCTGATAATCAGGGAACTCGATGAACCGGCAGTCCGGAAACTCCCGTTTCAGGGCTGACAGCGCATTACCACAGGCAGCAATGGTGACGTCATGACCCCTTCGCCTGAGTTCATGGATTACCGGTATATCCCGTGTGGCATGACCCAATCCCCAGTTCAGTGGTGATACCAGCACACTTCCCATCGCTTATGCATATCTCCCTTTCGTGAATGGTGGTTTGTTGTTGCCAATAAAAGCGCTGATGTATTAATTGAGGTCTGCTGCATGTCCTGTCGCCCTATATATTCAAGAGCTTTCCTATAGAAATGCTGAGAGATGGATCAAATAGCCTCTCCTTTCTACGGGAGGGTTCATGCAATCGTGAGGTTAATCCGGTTTTTTGCATACGGGCCGCTCTTTCTCCTGACCGGTATGTTCGGTGCCCTGCTGACCTTTGCACAGCCTGACGTGACACTTATTGTGCTTGAACTCTTCATTGCCACATCCGCTGCATTTGGCTTTATCATCAACGACATCTCCGACCGTGATCTCGATGCACATGAATCCTGCCCCCGGAACCCGCTTACTGACGGCACATGCCCGCTTTCTGCAGCATATGCAATCAGTATCGTGCTTCTTCTTGCCTCATTGATCTGCCTTGTGATGCTTCCTGTTCCCCTCATTCTGCTCGGCGGGCTCGAACTGTTCATCTTTGCCACTTACTCCTTTGGGATCGAAGCAAAGAACATCGCGGGGCTTGACCTCGTTTATCACGGGCTTTTTCCCGCATTATATGGAGCGATGGGGTACATACTTTACCGATCGCCGGATCTCACCGGTGCGGTCTTTTTCCTGATCGTCTTCATCTTTGGCGCGGTTGCTGAGATATTCAACGAGATCCGTGACTATGAGAAGGACCGGTTTATCCGTAAAAACTTCGTAGTGGTTGCAGGAAAGAGGCGTGCGTTTGTTGTCACACTG
>CAZVFG010000003.1:15579-17494 GCA_964626125.1 uncultured Methanoregula sp. | reverse complement strand
CCGTAAAAACTTCGTAGTGGTTGCAGGAAAGAGGCGTGCGTTTGTTGTCACACTGGTACTGCTGACAGCGGCACTTGCATGCACAATCGCGTTTGCTATTATAAGTCCGCGTTTGTACTGGCTGCTGGTGTTTATTCCCTTCGGATTGCTGCTTATACACCCGGTCTGGCAGGCAATGAGGGATGCACAGTTCGAACCGTTGTTTGTACATACGGTCAACACCCGTGCTATTGTGCTTGCCATTGCCATGACCGTTGTTTTCACCTTTGGAGAGTTGTCCGGTATATTCCTTCTGTGACGAAGGACCATTGCATCGTGGTGATTTATGTTACTTTGTTTTGTGACAGATTTCCCGGATCACAGCCTCACCAAACTCACGGGTTCCGGCTGTGCCGCCAAGATCAGCGGTCATGATTCCACCGGCAAGGGTCTGCCGGATCGCCTGTTCAACAAGTTTTGCACCATCAGGCTCCCCAAAATAATCAAGAAGCATCGCTGCGGTCCGGATCGCTGCGATCGGGTTTGCGAGGTTCTTTCCTGCAATATCGGGGGCGCTGCCATGCACCGGCTCGAAGAGGGCGAACCTGTCACCGATATTGGCGCTCGGTATGAGTCCAAGGCCACCAACGAGGTATGAGGCAACATCAGAGAGGATATCCCCAAAGATGTTCGTCGTCACGATAACATCGTAAGCCTGGGGGTGCTGGAGTATGTCCAGCGCGAGGGCATCGATGAATTTTTCATTGAACCGCACACCCGCTGCTTTTGCCTCAGCAAGACAGATGTCCCGGAAAAAAACATCGGACTTGATGACGTTTGCCTTATGCCCTACCGTGAGGAGCCTCCGGGTCTTTGCAAGCCGGATCGCCGCCTTCGCTATCCGTTCCGTGCCTTTCCTTGTCACAACCCGCAGCGTTGTCGCACGATCGACAGTGATCTCTTCAATACCCGAATAGAGCCCCTCGGTGTTCTCACGCACGATCATGATATCAAAACTATCTCCTTTTACCGGGCGAAGGTTGGCATACAGGTCAAGGGCTTTTCTGATCCTCAGCACCACACTCTGGTAATCCTTCATCGGGGGTGTTGTCACCGCCCCGAACAGGACTGCGTCAGCGTCTTTGAGTGCGGCAATTTCGTGATCATTGCACGGACAACCGGTCTTCTCCCACCTTCCGTATCCCAGCTCCACATTGAAAAATTCATATTCAGGGTGAAGCACTTCGAGTACCCGGCGCGCTACCGGGATCACCTCGCGCCCGATGCCATCCCCTTCAGCGACTGCGACCTTTTTCATGGTTTCTCCATTCCGTTACCAGTGATGTGACAGCGCCCGCAATCTGGCCCGGGGAAGCACCCCAGTGTATCACGGCTCCCAGCCACCCGTTATACACTCCAACACCTTCCCGCTCCGAACGGCAGCAGCGGGCGATGAAAGGCTCTTCAATGACCGCTGCGAGCGGGCAGATATTCATCAGCTCAAAACCGGTGCCATAACACTCGTTCACGAGCTCCGAACCTGTCACGCATCCGGCAACCCGTTCCCCCCCATGCATCGGATCCGCGTCAAGAGTTCTGGCAAACCCGGCCGCCCGGCAGGGAAATACATCCGCGTTCATCTGCGACAGGTCGACGATGTAATGGCAGAACGTGATGTCCAGGTCACCAAAGAGCCCACAGGATTCAAGCTCGCGGATGCAGGCTGAGAGGCTCGGGCGAGGGGGGCTTGCATCATACACATGCACTTTCGTCAATCCCGATTGGATGGGATCAAGCACGAACGTCATGTGTTCATCAAGACCGGAGAAGAGCGTGCAGCGATAACCCGAATCGAGCGCAAGCTGGATAAGAAGAGTCCTGTTATGAATCTGAACTTTATCCGGATACCGGTATACCTCATCAACAGACGCGATGA
>CAZVFG010000003.1:0-15479 GCA_964626125.1 uncultured Methanoregula sp. | reverse complement strand
TTATGAATCTGAACTTTATCCGGATACCGGTATACCTCATCAACAGACGCGATGACACGTGAAGATACGATGCGGCGCATTACCCCCTTTTCGTCCGGATCTGTTTTTATTTCGATTATCTCAAACCCGTCACCTGCCGGATGGACGAGATACCGGCTTAAAAAATACACTTTCTCCCCGCAGGGTTTTTCGGAGGCAAAACCGACATACTTGCACCGTTCAGGGAATATCACCGCTTTACCCTCCAGTACTCGACGAGGCCGCCTGCACGCAGGATGTCGAGCATACGCTGCGAGAGCGGGCGGAGACTGCTGCGCTTTCCACCTGCCTCAATCCAGCCGGATTCCAGATCAAAGCGTACGGTCACACCCTCAGTACACCCAAGGTCAGCCTCGACCAGAGGCAGACCAATGTTGATCGCATTCCTGAAAAATATGCGTGCAAAACTGGGGGCCACCACTGCGACAACCCCTGCTTCTTTCAGCGCGATTGCCGCCTGTTCCCGTGATGACCCGCAGCCGAAGTTCTTTCCGGCAATAATTACCGCATTTAAAAGCCGGGGGGCCAGGTTTGGGTCGAGGTCCTCGAAGACATGCTTTGCCCAGATGCTGCGGTCCTTTGTCCGCAGGTAGCGACCTGCGATAACGGTATCCGTGTCGATGTCTGGCCCAAGGCACACTGCACGCCCCTGCCCACGCATCAGGGCACCCCCGGTTCGGTGATCTCGCCTTCCAGTGCACTTGCCGCTGCAGTCGCAACTGACGCAAGGTAGACCTCGCCTCCAATGCCCATCCGGTTCTTAAAGTTCCGGTTTGCCGTTGACAGGCAGACCTCCCCCTCCCCGATGACCCCCATGTGGGCGCCAAGGCAGGGACCACAGCCCGGTGTCCCTATTGTGCACCCGGCCTCGATGATGTCTGCAAGCACCCCTGTCCTGATCGCCTCGCTCAGTACCTCGCGTGATGCAGGAACAACAATCGTCCGGACAGCGACCTTGTTTTTTTTCACGATGGCGGCGAAACGGGCGAGATCGGAATACCTGCCGTTCGTGCAGGTCCCCACAAACACCTGGTCAACCGGGAGACCGGTGAGGTCACGGACCGGCTTTACGGTATCCACCCGAGGCGGGAGGGCGACAAGGGGCTCTATATCGGCCAGATTGATCGCCAGTTCCTGCACATAATCGCATGGCTCTTTTTCCTGCTCCCCTGCTGACTGACCAAACCGTGCGAGGTAATCCACCGTGATATCATCTGCATAGAACATTCCTGTCTTTGCCCCGGTCTCGACCGCAAGGTTGCAGAGGAGGAGCCGGTCATCCATGGAAAGGCTTCCGGTTCCTTCACCGACAAATTCCAGCGCCCGGTACGAGCCCCCATCCATCCCAAGCTGGCTGACATACGTCAATGCAATATCTTTTGCCTCAGCTGCACCTTTCATCGCTCCATAAATGTGGATGCCGATCGAGTGCGGGACCTTAAACCAGGTCTCACCGGTCAGCCAGATCGCCGCCATATCGGTCGCCCCGACGCCGGTTGCAAACGCTCCGAATGCCCCGAGCGTACAGCTGTGCGAGTCTGCACCGACAACCACCTCTCCGGGCAGAACGGCACCTTCACTCATGCACTGGTGGCAGATGCCTCCACCAATGTCAGAGAACTGCAGGAATGAAGCCCGGGCAAATTCACGAAGTTCGTGCTGGAGTGTCGCAGTAGTACTGTTATTTGCCGGTACAATATGGTCAAAGAGAACGGAGATGCGCGAGGGATTAAAGAGCCCCCGCGAACCCATTCCTTTCCATGCTTCAAGTGTCAGCACGCCAGTGCCATCATGGACATAGGCACGATCCACCGCACGGTCAACATATTCCCCTGCAGGGGCTCCGAGAATCCGCTCCGACAGGCTGCTCATATCGGTTTTTCCTCTTTTGCTTTTTTAATCAGTTTTCTCAGGACGACGGGGGTGATGTTGCACTTATGCTCAGAATGCTCCTTGACAAGGTCAAGCACGCGGCAGATCTGCTTGTCCGACAGCTCGCAGCCGATTGATGAGACCACATGCTCGAGCGCCTTCTTTCCCGTGTGCTTGCCAAGAATAAAGTGCCGTTCACCGCCAACAAGCTCCGGGGGAAAACATTCATAGGTCGAGGGATCGTCAAGGATCGCTGCTATGTGGATACCGCTCTCATGAGAGAATGCGAGTTCCCCAACGACAGGTTTGTTGCGGGGGAGGGTGATGCCGCTATACCTTTCCACCAGCCGTGACAGAGGGGTGAGGCAGGAGAGGTCGTACCGTTCAACCCCTCCCTTCAACCGGAGTGCAACAAGCACTTCGTCTAATGACGCGTTGCCGGCCCGTTCGCCAATGCCATTCACGGTTGTATGAAGCTGGAACGCCCCAGCCTCCGCAGCGGTAATCGTATTAGCCACTGCACAGCCCATATCGTTATGGCAGTGAGCGCAGAGCGGCCGGCCTACCGATGCCACAAGGTCAGTCATGATCCGCTGCATCTCGGTCGGGATGAGGTATCCCACAGTATCAGCAAAACTGAGTAGAGCAGCACCATGGTCAACCGCCTTTCGGTACACTTCCTTGAGAAATACAAGGTCAGTGCGGGAGGCATCTTCCGCTGCGAATCTCACCGGCAGACCATGATCATTGACATAATCAATGATCAATAGCGCTTCGTCAAGCACCTGTTCCCGGGGCTTTTTGAACTTGAGCCTGATATGAAGGTCACTTGTCGGGATGAAGATACTGACCATGTCGACATCACAGTCAATGGCAGCATCCACATCGGGTTTTCTTGCACGGGCAAAACCACAGATGCGGGCAGACAATCCAAGCTTGGTGATGGCAGTCACGCACTGCTTTTCGTTTGGTGATACTGCCGGGAAGCCTGCCTCAATCACCTCGACACCTACCGCGTCCAGCATCCGGGCGATTTCCGACTTTTCCTCACAGGAGAACGCAACACCGGGCGTCTGTTCGCCGTCCCGCAATGTCACGTCGCAGATCTCAACATTCCACGGTTTCATGAGTGCATCCCTTTGGGCAATTGCCTTCAATAATCAGGGTCCTTGGACGGTCCGGGATCACGATTTGCTCCCGCAACCGGCTGGTTTCATCAGCATGGCAGACAAAAGGGTCTGCCCATGCAAGGTAACGGTTCAGTTCATAGACAGGCTGACCACCGGTCATGCCCATCCGGTCATTCTTCAGTACGATACAGAGAAGCGGGAGACGTTTCTCATACACATCGATGAGTGCATTAATGCCGGAGTGTAAAAGTGCAAAATCCCCGGTAAGTGCCACTTTCGTGCTTCTGGCCGCAACAGCGACCGATGACCCGAGCGCATAACAGGCTCTGCCAATCCGGTACGGGGGGTTGCCGGCAAGAACCGCACACCCCATGTCGCATATGACATGGATCTCCTTCTCCTTCAAAAGTCCCAGCACGGGTTTGAACGGGCAGTTTCTGCAGAATGTACGGCAGAACCCACGGGTGGAAAATGTCTCAGGCATCCCCGAAACCTCAGGCGGTTTTAACCAGCGGTGATCATGCACGAACGGTCTCCCGAGCTCCCGTGTCTGTTCCAGGGTGCCTGCATCGTGGGGCGGGGGATGCACTGTCACTGCGTGCGAGTCCCCCTCTGCCGCACCAACACCCACGATACCCCCCTTCCAGAGGTTCAGGGGAGAAGATCGTGACCATGAGAACATTTCAACTGCGGTAAGGTCTGCTGCCTGCGCTCTTCCCTGCATGGTGAGATCCGGCGACGCAAGCTGCCCTTTCCGGTTGTATCTCACGATCGTCCGCCCCACCGGGACATCCTTGTCAAGCAACGGAGGCGTGACGCGAACAATTGCGATCCGTGAGAAACGCTCCGATGCTTCGAAAGCAGAAACAATTGCGGCAGAGCATGTCCTGTGATCCGGCTCGATGACCGGAACCTGTGCCAGTTCTCCAAAGTAGCGGGAGTCTTCGGCATTCTGGGAACCGCGGGCGAGCACGTCATCGCCTGCGATGATAATGACCCCCGCACGCAGCCCCTGTGTGGTCGCATTGACGAGCGGGTCGGCACAGACATTCAGCCCAACGTTCTTGATAATGACGGCTGCCCGCCGATCGTCAAGGGAATCCCCGAGTGCGTACTCGAGCGCCACCTTCTCGTTAATAACGATCTCGGCATTCACTCCAGCTGCAATATCGGTTACCGGATACCCTGGTACCGTATAACAACGGTCGGCACAGGTGCGTAATGATCCGGCAATCGCATCGGCGCCCTTCATGCATCCTTTCCCGGGACGAGATCGCACCCCGTGCAGTTCGTACACATGGTCAATGCCTGCCGGGTATCCAGTCCCTCCTCAGCGAGCGTGCGTTCATGCATGGCAAAAATTCTCAAAAGCCGGTCTGCAGATGGGCGGGGCAGGTGGGAAACACCGGCAACGGGGTTGAGTGGGCGCAGTACAGGTATTATGCCACGGGCAGTAAGCCGATCGATGCACCGCTCCATTTCCGCATCGGTCTCCCCAAGACCAATAATCACATTGGAAAAGACCCTGCTCCTGCCGAAGATCTGGACAGAATGTTCCAGCACGCCCCAGAGAAAGTCGTAATCAAGATCCGGGCACATCGCACCGAAGATCCGGGGGGTAGCCGCCTCAATGTTGAACTTGACCTCGACAACTCCGAGTGCATGAAGCCTGTCCGGTGTCAGTTCTGTCGGATAAATTGAGACCCCGATCGGCAACCCAAACGGCACCAGTCGTTGTACCACCTCCAGCACATACGCTTCTTCCTCCTCAACACTGGACAGGACACCGCTTGTAAGGGAGATAGCGCGTATCCGCGGGAGAACTGATTGTACCATAGCGAGGATCTCATCAATACTCTTCCGCCCGCCTTTGAGGTGAGGTACGGGGCAATAGGTGCACCTGAAGATGCACGAACCTGTTATGGTGATATACGCCTGGTTCGGACAATGATACCCGGGCTCCTCCAGTCTGCCGCTTACCTGTGTCGTGCCAATGAAGAGGTCTGCAACACCCCCGCCGCGGTGGACCACCTCGGTTTCACTCATCGGGTCAAGGGCGAGACGGACGCGATGGCTTCCCATCGAGAAGAAGACAGATCCCTCGCCCCCGGCCCCGGGTCCTGCAGCTGACGTGGCAATGTACCGGTCTGCTGGTTCACCGGAGAGCCGGGTTGTAGGTGTCGCAAGGACCTGCGCTTTTATTTCCTTCCATCGCATAATTCGAGCGCCTCCTCATACCTGGTGAAAAATGGCAGGGCAGCAACTGCACCGATGATACCACGTCCATTCATGATACGGTCCAGATTTTCAACCTTCAGTGAATCGAGCAGCCCGGGTCCAATCTCCCCCGTTTTCACCTTCCAACCGAAATCAACCAATTCTTCTGGAGGGCTAAAACCCTGAAACACCGCCATCCCGGTCTTTTCCGAAAGCGTATAGCGTTCCAGAAGGCGGTGAAACCGGCTGATGAGCCGGTCGGTATCAGTTGATGCAAATTCTGCGACAAGGCTCACGCAGTTTTTCGTACGATAGGGAACCGGGTAGAGCTGAACAATGGTATGGGAGAGGTAGACCGACCGATCATCCTCGACTGCCCGTGCGATGTTGTGGACAAGCGTCCATGTTGCTCCTTCTTCGGGGGTATCCGTATCATCCACCCCGATCAGGACACGCGAGCGGCGGGGCAACCAGATCGTCGAACCGGCAACTTTGCCGCCACCCGATTCATCGCTTTTCGATCGCAGTACCCCCTGTGCAGATTCCCGGCAGCTTGTCGCCCCTACTCCGCCTCCTCCCATCCCGATGTAACTTACGGAGACCTCATTTTCACCAAGTGCAACTCCGGATATACCTGCCGGGAACCGTGATCCTTCAAGAGGGAGATCAACCGTGCCGGGCCGTGTCATATACCTCATCGTGTCGCCGACAATCCTTGAATATTCCACAATCGGACTCCGGGTATAGTGCCGCTTTGACCACATCGCCCCACCGACACAATCGAAGAATTCCACAAGCTCCACATGGTTGCCCGTCTCATCCGCCACTGCCACAATTCTCGGGTAATGGATAACGTACGGCTCACTCAGATAATCCATAGAGCCCGTCCGCTTTACGTGACCCAGATTCACCACCACTACCCGATTGTTTCAATAATTCAGTTGCATTCATCGCCTATGACAGGATTTTTTGAGAAATCAACGGCAGGAGCCGGTTCTTTCCGTCATCAGGGATGAACACATCAATGTTGTCACCGATTATTTCGTTAACAAGATAATCGGCAATAAGAGTATATAAAAAAAGCGATTGATGAAAAGATTAGAGGATCTTGTGAAGCTCGATCTTGTAGGGCCCCAGTGTCCCGCCAAAGTTCCCTGCTGAAATAAACTTCACACCCGGTACCATCACCGCTGCCCTGATGCCTGCTGCCATCCCTTTAGCGACGGATTTCTCATCCACTCCGTCAATCACGATCTCGTAGATCGACTTTACACCAGCGGGCACCTTGCTGTCCGGCACTTTGTCGCGGAGCGTGGGGCAATACTTCTCGTTTGTTGATGCCGGCATGAATTTATACTTCAGGCTGCCGACTTTCGAGCCGCTTGCAACGATGCCGCCCGGGAAGCTGCACATAACTCCCGCAACTTCCTTGATTGCATCTACTGCCGCCTCAGCACCGATGAGTGCTGACATCTGGTTCTCCCCCATCACAAAGAGGTTGCCACCCCCAACTCCCTTCACGATGCCGAACTCTTCCTCTCCGATGTATTCCCCCTCCATGACCGGGATCACCCAGCATTTCCTGCCACCGACTTCCTTCTGGTACTCGTACCCGTCACCGAAGAAGTGCAGCTTCACCGCAATCTTTTCCTCTGCAGTTGTGATGCCGTTAAATACTGCGGTGGTCGGTGCCGTAAGGACACATTCCGCAAGCCTTTCTACTACCTGTTCTTTCAGTTTTTTCTTGCTTGCACAAATCAGGATCGCTACCCCGGGTCTTCCATCGGGAGTCTCACTCGCGGGAACCTCAATCTCGATACCCGCCTCGCACGGACAGCCGATCGCCGATGTCGCAAACCCTGTCGCCTCGGTTGCTGCCTTGAATGCCCATTCCCTCGTGACCGCCGTTATAATAATCCTGCAGACCCAGGTCGGGAATGCTTCTGCATACGTGTTATCAATTGTTACACCGTTGAGTTCCATACATAACCTCCGGTACTACAACAGTTGCATGATATGGATAGAATAAATTTTCTAATTTAACCCGATGATCAGGAGCGCATGGAAAACGGGCTAATTGGTATAGATAAAACAATTTACTTAAACAAAAAATAAAAGTTAAATAATTAAAAATCTTCCCGAAAAATCCCAATTTATGCGCGTAATTTCAGAACATTTATCTATAATTCTTTACTATTCTTCTGATAGTCGATTTTTAGAATCGATCATAGCTGGTGCGTGAAAGTATGGCATTTGCAGTGCACATAAACATGGAAAACTGTACTGGCTGTAACAATTGTGTTGTTGCGTGCCCCGTGGGCGCATTGGAGCTTTTTACTGTAGATTCTGCCCAAAAGGACAAGATCTACAAGGTCAAGGACGGAAAATCCGTGGTCCTGGACTTCAAGGGTGAGCTCTGTGCCGGTTGCGGCGTCTGTGTCGAGGCATGCCCGCATGATGTTATCAGGCTGACAGGACCCTGGGAATCCAGGGTACAGGCAAAGGTACAATAAAGGAATAGCGTGAGGGTTATTTCATGAACACATTGTTTCCCAAGTTTTCAAAAAAGCGAGACGGTGTCAACGTTGTGATGGAGCAGCGCCTCCTCCAGAGCGTTAACAACCTGATTCTGAATTCAGAGACTTGCACGGGATGTGGCATCTGTGTCGATGCATGCCCCGAAGAGGCGATTGTGCTCGGTCTCGTTGGAGCCGCCAAGCGTGGCGCCATCGATTACGCAGCACCAGTCGACGTCGACGAGGTCAAATGCTCGTATTGCGGCGTCTGCGTCGTCATGTGCCCGTTCAATGCATTGGCTCTGAAAGTGGATGGAGTGGAGAAACTTCCGATCCTTGAAAAGTTCCCAAAATATAATATTGAACAGGAAGGATTCCCCCAGTACGACATGAAAACAGAGATTGACCAGGAGAAGTGCATCAAGTGCACGATCTGCGAAGAAGTCTGCCCTCGTGATGCGATCAACCGGGACGTCCCTGCGTACGAAGGGACCTACAAGGAACCGGTAGCAGATGCAAAGCAGCGTCAGACCGCCATCAAGACCAAGACGACATTCAAGGTTGATATGGAGAAATGTACGCTCTGCGGTCTGTGCGGTGCACTCTGCTTGGCAATCACGGTCAAACACAAGGAGTTTACCGCTGAAACCGGAAAACCCGAGACAGTCGCTGATCCCAACACCGGGCTCCCGTGGGACGAGACCAAATGCGATGCATGCAAGGTCTGCGTCGAAGTATGCCCTGAGGAATGCATCACGGTCGAGCGTGAGGTCATATCCGACAAAGTGGACGGCAAAGTCGAGATCATCCAGGACAACTGCTGCACCTGCCAGTGGTGCTCGCGGAACTGTCCGCCCGAGGCGATCACGGTCGAGAAGATCTTCGAGGGCGATATCGAGTTCCACGCGGAGAAGTGCCCTGGCGGATGCTCCACGTGTGCCGACATCTGCCCGGCCAATGCGATCTATCTCCCGTCAGTAGTCCCCGCAGCAGAGATGAAGGGTAAAGTCGAGCCCACGATTGCGGTCAACAAGGACTTCTGCATGTTCTGCGGCGCATGCGTCAATGCATGCCCTGGTGAGGATATCATCATAATGCAGAGGACCGGGATCCGCATCAAGGGCACAGAGACCGACCTGTTCAAGAAGATCAAGGAGAAGCTCTTCACCAGGAGGACCTCGAAGGTGAAAGAGGATATAACCGGACAGGTCTCGATCAAAGTGATGGAGAAGGCGTGATGAGTATGGCAAGAACAAAAGGATATCCGGAAGCACTGGATAAGAAGCTCCGTGACCAGCGATACTATCGTGAAGATTCGAATCCTGAATTTTTACCCAAAGTGAAAGCAATCTCACGCACCATTGCACACATGTGCTTTCAGTGCGGGACCTGCACCGGGTCATGCCCGTCGGCTCCCAGAAGCACCTACCGCATCCGCCAGTTTATGCGCAGGGCTGTGCTCGGGCTCGAGAACGAGGCGCTGACCGATCCAGATCTCTGGTTATGTACTACCTGTTACAGCTGTACAGACAGGTGCCCGCGGGACATCGCACCCACAGATGTAATTATGGCAATGAGGAACCTCGCCTTCAAGAGAGATATTATACCGGTGAACTTCCTCAAGACCGTTCAGGCAATTTATTCTTCCGGGCACGGCGTGCCGAATAATGATGTGAACCGTGCAGCCCGCGAACGGCTCGGGCTCACCCGCGATCCGCCGACCACCCATATGTATCCGGAATATATCAAGGGCATCCAGAAGATCCTTGACCACTACAAACTGAAGGCAAATGCTGACCGGATTGTCAAGGAGAGGGAGGGGTAAGATACCATGTCAGAAGCAAAACACAAGTTCGCATTTTACCTTGGCTGTATCGCCCCGAACCGGTACCCCGGCTGCGAAGCCGCATCCATCAAGGCCATGAAAAAACTCGGTGTTGAGCTGGTACCACTCAAGGGTGCAAGCTGCTGCCCGGCACCCGGCGCATTCGGTTCAATCGACCTCAATGTATTCTATGCAATGGCAGCCCGGAACCTCGTCCTCGCCGAACAGATGAAGATGGATATCGCCCTGCTCTGCAACGGGTGTTATAAGTCCATCTGGGAGGTCAACCACAAGCTCAAGCACAACCAGGACCTTAAGGATGGCGTCAATGAGGTGCTCAAAGAACTCGACATGGAGTATAAGGGCACTATCAATGTCTACCATACTGCAGAACTCCTCTACAATGACAAGTTCATTGGTGTCCAGAAAGTCCGCGACAGCGTCACCAACCCACTCAAAGGGGCACGTATCGCTGTCCACTATGGCTGTCACCTGATGAAGCCCCACAAGGACAGGGAATTCGAAAAGGAGTCAATGCTGAATACCGAACACCCGACCTGGATGGAAGAGCTGGTCGCCGCTCTTGGCGCAACACCGGTGGAGTACCGGAACAAGATGCAGTGCTGCGGTGCCGGCGGCGGCGTCCGGGGATACGATATCGTGCACTCGCTGGACATTACCAATGAAAAACTGATCAACCTCAAAGAGGTCAAGGTGGATGCCCTGACGGATATCTGCCCGTTCTGTCAGCTCCAGTTCGACCGCGGCCAGATCGAAATCCAGGAGAAATTCGGTGTCACATACGGCCTCCCGGTCCTGCACTATGCAGAACTTCTGGGACTGGCACAGGGAATGAGTCCGCAGGACCTCGGGCTGGACCTCCACGGGATCAGCTGCGAGCCATTCCTGCAGAAGGTGCTGTGAGGTGGGAACAATGGCAGAAAAGAAAAAAGCAGGTTCTAAGAAGATGGAAGCAAAGAAGGAAGCCCCCGTAAAACAGGAAGCCAGAATGCAGGCAGCACCCGCACCCAAGCAGGCTCCCGCCGCCAAAGTACCGGTCGGAGGAAAGAAAGAACAGCCGCGGATCGGTGTGTTCCTCTGCCACTGCGGTACCAACATTGCGGGTTCAATTGACATCAAGGATGTTGAAGCATACGTAAAGACCATCCCGAATGTGGCCCACACGGACAATTACCAGTATATCTGTTCCACACCGGGTCAGAAGAAAATCACTGACGCCATCAAAGAGCACAAGCTCACCGGCACCGTTGTGGCTGCATGTTCCCCGCGCCTCCACGAACCGACATTCAGGACTGCGACCAAGGAAGGTGGCTTAAACCCGTTCCGGTTCGAGATGGCAAACATCCGTGAGCAGAACTCATGGGTGCACATGCATGACCCCGAGGGTGCAACCGCGAAGGCAAAGGATGCCATACGAATCGCGGTCGCAAAGGCATCGCTCCTGCAGGACCTCACCCCCAAGACAGTGCCCGTTGAGAGAGCGGCACTGGTTGTCGGTGCCGGCGTCGCAGGCATGCAGGCAGCACTCGATCTTGCGGCGGCAGGGATCAAAACCTACCTTGTCGAAAAGAGCCCGTCCATTGGCGGACGCATGTCCCAGCTGGACAAGACGTTCCCGACACTCGACTGTTCCCAGTGCATCCTGACACCCAAGATGGTGGATGTCGGCAGAAGTCCCAATATCGAACTGATGACCTACTGCGATGTCGAAGCGGTCGAAGGCTACATCGGCAACTTCGATGTGACCATCCGCAAGAAAGCGCATGGTGTGCTCACCATGCCGGAGGCGGAAGCGAAGGGTATCAGCGGAGGCGGATGCAACGGCTGCGGTGACTGTGAACCGCCGTGCCCGGTCATCAAGCCCAACGAGTTCGAGATGGGCATGAAACCGCGGAAGGCGATCTATATCAACTTCCCGCAGGTCGTCCCGCTTCTCTACACCATTGACTGGGACTCCTGTATCAAATGCGGCCTGTGTGTAACGGCATGCGGTGACAAGAAAGCCATTGATCTCGAACAAAAGGATGAATTCGTCAAGATTAAGGTGGGAACGGTCATCCTCGCAATCGGGTTTGATCTCTTCCCGGTTGAAAACAAGAAGGAATGGGGTTACAAGAGATTCGAGAATGTCATTACGAGCCTTGAATTCGAGCGGCTGATCTGCGCGTCCGGTCCGACGAGCGGTCACATTATCCGCCCGAGCGATGGCGAAACACCCAAACGGGTGGCATTTGTCCTCTGTGCCGGCTCGCGTGACAATACCGGTGTCGGCAAACCGTACTGTTCACGGTTCTGCTGCATGTATTCCTTAAAGCACGCCCACCAGATCTACGAGAAGATACCCGGTGTACAATCGTATCTCTTCTACATGGATATCCGCTCATTCGGTAAGATGTACGAGGAATTCTATTACCGCATCCAGGACGAGGGCGCGAAGTTCATCCGCGGGCGCGTGGCAAACATCCTCGAGGACCCGGCAACAAAGAACCTCCACGTCTATACAGATGACACGCTGCTCAACCGCCCGGTCGACATGGAAGTGGACCTTGTCGTGCTCGCCGCGGCAGTTCAGCCTTCATGGGACACCGACAGGACACGCAAGCTCTTCGGTGTCTCCTGTTCGATGGACGGCTGGCTGCTCGAAGCACACCCGAAACTCAACCCGTGCGGAACGACCACTGCCGGTGTCTTCCTTGCCGGTGTCTGCCAGGGACCAAAGGATATTCCCGATGCGGTCGCGTCCGCGGAAGGCGCGGCATCTGCCGCAAGCATCCCGATACACAAGGGAGAAGTAGAACTCGATCCGTACTTTGCCCAGTGCATCGAGGAAAAATGTGCAGGGTGCGGCATGTGTGTCAACCTCTGTCCATTCACCGCACTTGCTCTTGTTGAGAAGGATGGGCGGCAGGTCATGGAGGTCACCGAGGCGAAGTGTAAGGGTTGCGGAACCTGTGGGGGCTTCTGTCCCGGTGGAGCTATCTGGATGAACCACTTTGCCACTCCCCAGATCGTGGCTCAGATCGATGCATTCCTCCTTGGAGGTGAGCAGTAATGGCAGAGAAAGAGTGGAAACCAAAAATTATCGGCCTTCTCTGCACCTGGTGCTCCTATGCCGGCGCTGACCTTGCCGGTGGCGGCCGTATCCAGTATCCGCCTGACGTCCGGATCGTCCGAGTGTTGTGCACCGGGCGTCTCGATGCACTGTTCGTGCTCAAGGCATTCGCTGATGGGGCAGATGGCGTTCTCGTCTCCGGCTGCCACTTCGGTGACTGCCATTACCTTGAGGGCAACCTCAAGGGGGCAAAGCGGATGTTCATGGTCAAGCGGCTGATGAAGAGTATCGGGCTTGACGACCGGCGTTTCCGGATGACGTTTGTGTCGGCATCCGAAGGCGCGAAATGGGCGACAGTCGTTACTGATGTGGTCAAGACTATCAAAGAGCTCGGCCCGAGTCCCCTCAAAGAGTTCAGCAAATAACGGAGGGGGGTTACAGTGGCAGCAATTAACCTGAACCTGATCTCGGGACGCAGCATCCAGCAGGGTGTCGCGATAGAAGGTGGGAAGGAGAAACCCGCCTATCGCGCTGCCGCCGGGATTATCGAACTCGACCCGTCGGACCTTAAGAGACTGGGGGCATGGAGGAATACCAACGTGAAGGTGACCAGCGATTACGGCAGCGTTGTGGTCAAGGCAATCGAAACAACGCAGGGACCACACCCGGGCCTTGGCTTCATTCCCATGGGTCCATGGGCAAACTCCATCGTCAACCCGAATACCTACTCGACAGGAATGCCGACGTTCAAAGGCGTTCCAGTCAAGGTGGAAGTTGCCATCAACGAGCCGATACTTCTCGGCATAGAACTCGTCCAGAAACAATGCGGGGTGAAAGTAGGATGACAAAGACCGTTACCGATGTCGTGTGCCCGTTCTGCGGGACGCTGTGCGATGACCTTGAAGTGGTTGTTTCTGATGACGGGAAACAGCTCACAGAGGTCTACAATGCCTGCGTGATTGGAACCGAGAAGTTCCTGCACTCGCAGGCAAAGGACCGGGTCACCCGTCCCCGGCTCCGGCAGGAAGACGGCAGCTGGAAGGAGATCAGCTACGATGAAGCGGCGGAATACACGGCACAGATGCTCGCGAAAGCGAAGAAACCCCTCATGTACGGATGGAGCTCCACAAACTGTGAAGCACAGAGCATGGGTCATGAGATTGCAGAAATGGTCGGTGCATGTGTGGACAATACTGCTGCGGTCTGCCATGGCACAACACTCATTGCAGTACAGGATATTGGCATCCCGAGTTGTACCCTCGGTGAGATCAAGAACCGTGCGGATCGAATCCTCTTCTGGGGCTGCAACCCGGCACACGCCCACCCCCGCCACATGTCCCGCTATTCGATCTATCCCCGCGGGTTCTTTACAGGAAAGGGGCAGAAGAGCCGCAAGATGATTGTTGTCGACCCGCGCGTCACCGACACGGCAAAACTCGCTGATGTCCACCTGCAGGTTGAGCAGGGGCGTGACTACGAACTGCTGAATGCGTTCCGTGTTGCGCTGAATAATGAATGGCTCCCCGATGTTGTTGCAGGCATCCCAAAAGAGAAGATACGTGAAGCCGCCGACCTTTGTAAGAGTGGCAGGTTCGGGATCATCTTCTTCGGTATGGGTGTGACCCAGACACTGAGTAAGAACCACAACATCGATGAGGCAATCGCTCTCACCAAGCATCTCAACGAATTCACGAAATTCTCGATCATGCCGATGCGGGGCCACTATAACGTGACAGGGTCCGGGGAAGTCCTTGGCTGGCAGTTCGGGTTCCCGTACTCTGTTGATCTCTCCCGTGGTTTTGCACGCTACAACCCAGGAGACACTAGTTCTATTGACCTTCTCGCGAGGGGCGAAGTGGATGCCATGTTTACGATTGCAAGTGATCCCGGTGCCCACTTCCCGATCAGCTGCGTGAAACAGATCGCAAAACTTCCTTCGGTCTGTATCGACCCGCACCAGACCCCGACAAGCGGTGTAAGCAAACTGCATGTGCCGGTCGCTTTTTGCGGGGTTGAAGTCGGGGGGAATGCCTATCGTATGGACAATGTTCCGATTGATATGCGCAAGGTCGTCGACCCGCCCGCAGGGATGCTCACGGATGAGGAGTTCCTCACAAAAGTACGCGATCGCGTGAAACAGCTCAAGGGGGCGGCATAACGATGGCAGAATTTATTATCAAAAACGGACACGTCTTTGACCCCGTGCAGGGCATCAAGGGCGACACGGCAGACGTCGCGATAAAGGACGGCAAGATTGTTGACAAGGTCTCATCCTCTGCAAAGGCAATCGATGCCAAGGGCAAGACGGTCATGGCCGGCGCTGTCGAGATCCATGCCCATATCGCAGGTCCAAAGGTGAACATAGGCAGAATTTACCGCCCTGAAGACAAGCTCTTCACGTATACGCCCACCAAGGGCAACCAGCGGATGGGCGGCGGGAACTCCATCCCGACCACGTTCAAGACCGGCTACGAGTATGCGAAGATGGGATACACCACCGCAATGGAAGCGGCAATGCCCCCGCTCTTCTCGCGCCACGTGCATGAGGAGATCCGCGACACCCCGATTATTGACGAGGGTGCCTATCCGGTTTTTGGCAACAACTGGTTTGTGATGGAGTACATCAAGAACAACGAGATTGAGAACACGGCAGCATACTGTTCCTGGCTGCTCCGGGCGACAAAGGGCTACGCGATCAAGCTCGTGAACCCCGGGGGAACTGAAGCATGGGCATGGGGCCTGAACTGCCTTTCCGTCAACGATCCTGTACCGTACTTTGACATCACTCCTGCGGAAATCATCAAGGG
>CAZVFG010000002.1:38033-48726 GCA_964626125.1 uncultured Methanoregula sp. | reverse complement strand
CTTATAAATTTGCCATCAGATACCAGTAGTGAGTGAATGCCAATGCCAATGGAAAAACGTATTGAGCTGATCAGCGGGTTGCAGGGAGAGACGCTCGTTAAAAAAGGGATGCGCAAAAAGAGACGGGCAGGAGACCAGATCCGGATAACGCCCGACCTCAACGTCATCAAGATCGGGGGGCACGCGGCCATCGATTACGGGCGCGAGGTGATGTACCCCCTGCTCGAAGAGATCGGGGAACTGAGTAAAGAGCACCAGATCCTGCTGGTGACCGGGGGGGGAGGCCGTGTCCGGCATATCATGGATGTCGGGATCGACCTCGGCATGCCCACCGGTGTTCTCGCCGAGCTCTCGGCAAAGATCTCGGAGCAGAACGCGATCATGGTCTCCATCCTCCTTTCGAGATACAATGGCGTCAGGATCCATACCAGCGATCTTCTTGAACTCCCGAGCCTGCTCAAACTCGGGATGCTGCCGGTGATGCACGGCACTCCCCCCTACGGGCTCTATGAGCACCCCGCCAAGGTAGGCTCGATTCCCCCGCACCGTACGGATACCGGCGCGTTCCTGATTGCCGAAGTGATGGGAGCAAAGAACTGCATCATCGGGAAGAACGTGAACGGGTTGTATACCCAGGATCCCCATGTTCACCCCGATGCAGAATTCATCAAAGAGATCACCGCGTCTGAGCTCGCTGGGATGAACCTTGAAGACATGGTGATCGAACCGATGGTGGCCGAGTTGTTAAAAGACGCCGTGCATGTAAAAGAGGTGAAGATCATCAACTGCCACGTGAAGGGGAACATTGAAAAAGCGATCAACGGGAAGAATGTCGGGACAATTATCCGGGCCGGATAACTGCCTCATCATAATCCAGGCGATCTAAAAAAAGAGGTAGGACAGCACCACACCGGCAATGACGACCCAGAGGATCTCACCGCCGAGGAGCAGGGCGATGAATGCACCGGCACAAAGAAGGGCAAGTGGCCAGTCCCATGATATTCCCATGGCAAACCGGATGGTCACACTCAGGAGCAGCCCGACAAACGACAGGAGAATGCCACTGACCGCCCTCCGGAAGAGAGGCGAACCCTGCATCCGGTCAAAATAGGGTTCTGCCCCCACGACCATGAGAAACGAAGGAGAAAAGATAGCGACCGTCGCAATTACGCCGCCCCAGAACCCGGCCACGAGATACCCCACGAATGTCGCTGTGACCACGATAGGCCCGGGGGTCACCTGACCGAGCGCGATGCCGGAAAGGAACGTCGTGCTGTCCAGCCACGCGTGCGCATCCACGACCTCGTGGTACATCAGGGGGAGCGAGGCCAGCCCGCCACCGAAGGCAAACAGGTCGACGCGGAACATCACTGCCGCAAGTTCAAAGAGATTTTTTTCAAACAGGAACAGCACAAGAAACATCGCCGCGACGAGTCCGATAAGGATGAAATACCCTTTCTCCAGTCCCCGGGCCGTACCAGTCCGTGGCGGTTCGGGTGCAGACGCATCACCGCCAAGAATTAGTAACCCCATCAGCGCTGCAATCAGGATCACGAGGATCGGGTGCACACCTGAAAGGAAGAGTCCGGCGGCGATCACGGCGATGATGGTATGCACCCATCGTTTCAGCGATGCCCGTGCGAAGGTAACCGCCGCAGTAGCAATAATGGCGACAATAATGACGGAAAGCCCCCGGAATACCGAGACGACCGGCGGCAGGGTGGACGTCTGAAAGTAGAGTCCAGAGAGTACCATCATGAGCACAAACGCCGGTAACCCGAACCCGGTAAACGCGGCGATCGCCCCGGCAAGCCCGCGGACTTTCAACCCGGTATATGCCGCTACCTGCATCGCCGTGGCGCCCGGCAGTGTCTGGCATAGTGAAACCCCACTGTTGAATGTCGTGTCATCCAGCCACTTCTCCCGCTCCACCGCCATGGTGCGGATGTATGCGACCATCGCAGGGCCACCGAACGCTGTCAGTCCCAGCCGCAGGAAGCGGGTAAAAATATTCACAAGCGGCGGGGTTGTCCCGTTCACACTAGGTGATGATGGGGTCATTGAGTCCTTCGCATGAACATGTACCCGGAATCCTCTTAACACCAATCGATCGCGGTCCTTGTCTCCTTTTGGCGTTTATGCGATGAACGAATGCCGTCCCCTCACTCTTCAGTTCAAGAACGGCTGCATCTCAAATTATGATTGCTGCAGCACACCCGATTCACAAATCAGGATTGTAAAAATAGCGGGGTTTGGGCGGTAATGCCAGACAGGAAATGACGAAAACACTATGCCAAAAAAAGGGATGATCAGGCGGGTTTTGGAACTGCTTGTTTTTTTGCCTGCTCCTCTTTTTCCTTCCTGACCGGCTTCTTGTACCAGATCAGTGCCTCGTCCTCAAAACCAAATGCGTCCATGAAATGGACTTTAAATGATGCCGGGACCGCTGAGGTATCGGTATTTCTCGGTGCGATCAGGAACGTCCGGGTCTTTGAAACCGGGTAGGACGGCTTATACGGAATACCGGCGTTCATGAAATCGATGAGGTCCTTTGGCACGGTACTGTCAAAGGTTACTCCCAGTTTCACGGACTCGATCGAGCCGTTGGCATACCGTTCGATAAAAAATACCTGGTTGTACCCGGATAATGTCTTGGACTGTGCAACCGTCCACCCGGCACTCTGCGGAAAATTCGAAGAGACTTCCCGTGCGATGTAGAGACGCATGACATCCTGTGATGAACCCATATCAGATCGAGTTAATTTGCGTTTGAAGTAATAAAAAACTATAGGTTTTGTGTTTTTTCAAACTTAACAATCTCTCCTGAAACCGAGGAAAAAAATCCGTGTTTTGCGAACCAGCTCTCCATGGCTGTTAACTTTTTAAAATTAACAAAAAACATATATTAACAGAAAATGCATATTTGATTGCCCGTTTGGGCATGGTAAACAGAAATGGTCTCACCATTCCTTTGATGGTTTCACGCACGTGAATGCCACGGTGAATGAGGGGAAATCCTCATCACCCCTCATGTTTCTGCATCGCGTTTTTCATGGTTTCCAGTATACTTTAATGGGATTTTATGACTGTGAGTAAACTATTTTAATTTAATAAATATTTCTTTTAACCTAAAATTATAAACAGGATTGTGATGATGTATGAAACCGGAATGGAACGATGCAGTATTTTCGCTCTACCTCCTTGCCCGTGGCAGTGGGGAACCCATGATCAATGACGTCCAGAAAGATGCGATCCGCATGCTTTTTTGACCGTGCGGTCCGTGGTGACAGGCAGGCACGGATAGCCCTTATCAGGCTCTGGCATGCCCCTGATTACCACGTCCTGTTAAAAGAGATGGTTGGCGCCGTTGTAGGAAAGCCAGACCCCGTCAGTTCATAATTCCTCTTTTTTAACCCCTCTCCATCCGGCAGGGCACCTGTACCTGCGGGAAAAGGAGGTTCTAGGGAGGTAACACGCCCTGTCGAAACCTTAACGAGCCTTCCCGTAGAAGCTTTTCGCACTATGTGGAAGGCAGTCGAGGTCGATGCGTGGATCGCAAGCAGGAAATCCAGCCTGGAGGACGTGCGTGCCACGGTCAGCGGTATCATTGAGCGGGTGCAGAACGAGGGGGATGAGGCTCTCCGTGCGCTCGCAAAGAAGCACTGTGACCTTACCGACATTGCCGTCTCCGATGAAGAGCGCGAAGCAGCGTACGACAGTGTCGATCCAAAAATTGTCGAGAGCCTGGTTGAGGCAGAGGCTCGGATCGAGCGCTTTTGCGAGCTGCAGCGCCCGCGGGACCTCTGGCTGGAAGAGGTCGAACCCGGCATCGTGCTCGGTGTCAAAACAACCGCACTCCAACGGGTGGGGATCTATGTGCCCGGCGGGCGTGCCTCCTATCCGTCCTCCGCCCTCATGTGCGCTGTCCCGGCCCGCGTGGCGGGGGTCAGGGAGATCTGTGCCTGCTCCCCACCTCCCGTAAAACCGCTCACGCTCGTCGCGCTGGATATCGCCGGGGTCACCGAGATCTACAATGCAGGCGGGGCACAGGCAATCGCTGCCATGGCGCTTGGCACGGAAACGGTACGGGCGGTACAGAAAATTGTCGGCCCCGGGAACCTCTACGTGACGATGGCAAAGATGATGCTCCGTGAAAAGGTGGAGATCGATTTCCCGGCAGGTCCCAGTGAGATCGCCATCATTGCTGATGGTACTGCTGACCCGCGCATCGTTGCCGCCGACATCCTTGCACAAGCGGAACACGACCCTAATGCCGCCTGCATCCTGATCACGACTGATAGAAAACTTCCGGAAAAAGTCGGCAGGCAGGTCGCCGCAATGACAGAACAGGCGCCACGAAAGGAGATTATTACGCAGGCGCTGAACAATTCCGGGTATGCCCTTGTCAGCGATCTGGATGAAGCGATTGCAGCATCCGATGCAATAGCCCCCGAACACCTCTCAATTCAGGTGGCCGATCCCCTGACCGTTGTCACCCGGGTGCGGAATGCCGGGGCAATTTTTGTCGGGCGGTACTCGGCAGTTGCCTGCGGAGATTATGCAGTCGGTACAAACCATGTTCTTCCGACCGCTGGCTATGCAAAAATATATTCGGGGCTTGATGTGCAGCACTTCTGCAAGACCTCCTCGGTTGAGATGATTGACCGGGATGGTCTGGAGACGATCGCCGATATCGTGGAAACGATCGCAGAGGCAGAAGGGCTCTCTGCGCACGCGGAATCGGTACGAATCCGCCGGAAAATATCCTGATTTTTACACGTTTTTTTGATCAGTTCTGCTCTGGTCGCCGTATCAGAAGAATCGCACATGATGTGCTGATGAGTGCCACAAGAGTGAGGAGGGGATCAAGAGGTACCTGATTTGCGGGCTTATCAGATGGTAAAAACGCGACCCGGGTGATCGCATACTCCCCTTTTGCGAAGCGGAGCCGGTCAACAGGGGTGCTGACAACATTGATCGTATAGGTGCCGGGTTTGAGCGTCCCCAGAATCACGGATGTATCCCAGACATATTCCCATGTCCCGTCATTCAGGTTGACCGGTGCCGTGGTGAACAGCCCCCGGCCTGCCGGTATATTGAGGTTCTCGAGTGTAACCCCGCGGTTGTCAAGGTCGGGACCGTTGACAAAAAGATAGACTGCGATCGTCTTTAAACCCGAAATTTTACCGGTCAGCGTAACGGTATCACCGATATGCGCTTCTGCAGGTGTTGCATTGATCTCCATCGAGACTGCGGTCACACACGGTATGGCAAAGCAGAAGACGAGGGCAGCAATGACGGCAATCCATGCCCGTCGCATACAAACGCCTTGGATGCGGGACACGTTAAACATTGCCGGAACGGGAGGGATCAGAACTCCACCACCATCACCGCTTCCTCCTCTTTTTTGAGTTCCCCCTTGAGGTGCGATGCATCAAACTCGTACGTCTCCCAGGGGTTGTATGCTTCATAGAGCTCGGACTTGTCGAGCACATCGACAAATTCCTTTAAAAATATCCTCGGGATGACATCCACACGCCCGCCAAACCGGCTGGTGATCTTCTTGATCATCGCCCGGATAAAACGGTGGGAGATCCGCTCCCGGTCTATCTCGGTAAAAGCCTGTGAGTAGATGTCAACTACTTTCAGCGCGACCTGCTCGAGCTTCGCGGTGTCAAATTTTGAGAGTATGATCTGGGGCTGCCGGGGATTTTTATAGGAATCGGTCTGGACAACACTGATCCGGTCATAGAGAGGAGGTACGGACCGGATTCCCCGGGAACCGTCAAACAGTGCCGGTGTACCGGTGAACAGGAGGTAACACCGAGGCATATCCCCCCGGTCAAGGGCGTCAATGATGTGCACGAGTGTCTGGTACCCTTTGTCCCGCTGGTTTTTGGGAAGTGCCTGTGTGGTCTCCATCTCATCGACGGCGATCGCAAGCCCGCGGTAACCGGCACCCTGCATGACCACAACGAGCCCCCGGAGAAAGAGAAGGGCGACAGTATCATCGATATCCCCGCGGATCCCGGCTTTTTGTTTGAAGTCCCTGCCGATGTTGGGTTCTGCCGAGATCCAGCCGAGTGCTGCCTGCGCGAGCTGGAAATCGCCGGTGTTGTTGGCACGGTAATAGGTCCTCAGTGCAGCGGCAAGTGCGGAGTTCATTTCCGAGATCCCGGTCAGCGCCGATTCGATCTCACGCTCGGTCGCTGCTTCGAGTGCAGCGTCCTCGATGCCGGTCCCGCCCACCGCCATGATCCGCTCCTCGATTGCAAAGAGCCAGTTGTCGACGACTGTCTTTATTGCGTGTTCCTCTTCCTGCGTGCGCAGGTTTGAACAGACCTGCTGGTAGATCGCCTTGAGCTTGTAGAGCGGGGAGGTCGAGGAGATCACCACGTGTGACGTGACAAAACCCTTGTTGCGCGCCATCTCGAGAGCACGGGCGACCAGAAACGTCTTCCCGCTGCCATAGTCTCCCCGGATGAATTTTGTATCGCCTCCTCCCTGTGACACATAATCGAGCTGCTTTCCAATCACCCCTTCTTCGACATCAAGACCGACTGCGATCCGTTCGAGCCCGGACCCAGGTACTGTACCGCGGCGCAGTGCGTTGATGATATTGATGCTCTCCAGTTTTGTCCTGTCCATCCGTTCAGGTTCCGACATACTCATAAACCTCCCCGTCATCGCCAAACCCTTTCTTTTCAATGATGGTCATATGTTTTATAGCTGCCTTCTGGATGAGCCGGTTGATGATCCCGGCCACCCTGCGGGTATTGAGTGCTTTCCGCAGCTCACTCTCCGTTGCCTTTTTATGTGAACGGAGGAACTCAACAATCTTCTGCTCCTGCTCGTCAAGGTCAAGGTCCTGCCGGATCTGGTGGAGTGTTGACACCTGGACCGCCATCCGCTTTGCCGGAGGGAGATCCATGATGGGGCGGTCTGCGATCGAATGGTCCTTGCAGGACCTGATCAAGTTCAGGAAGTCCTCCAGCTGTATTGCCTTTGTGTGAACCGGTAGTACATCGATGCCCCGCAGGCAGAAACGCTTGCAGCCCGCATAGTCCGATTCCTCGAGTGCCTGGCGTCCGGTGATAAGCAGGGCAATGGCGAGCAGCTCCAGCCCTTTGGTGTTCAGGCTCGACCTGCGTTCTTCAAGACGGCGGATCACATGCTCCATCAGCCGGCGCATGTGGTGCATCGGGTGGTGTCGGTCAACAATAACCGCTACGACGCGGTGGAGATCAACGGACCGCTTCACATTGTTGAGGATGTATAACATCACTTTCTCGCATTCGCGATCTTCGTTATGGGCGGCAAGGAATTTGGCGTACTCGAGCCCCCCGGACAAAAAGTCTGCACGGTATGCACGGTAGAACCATGCCCGTGCTTCAGCGGAATTTCCCAATTCCTCGTAAAAGCGTGCGGTTTCCAACAGGCTGGCGATGTTGACATCCTTTGACACAACTGAAAGGAACCGGGCGAGTGCTTCTGATGCGGGGAAACTCAACTGGAGGAATTTCCGGTACTTCCCGATGATCAGGCCCAGCGTGTCAAGGTCGTTTTTTGACCGGATCTCATCGGTGATCAGGCGCTCGTATTCGGTCGCCGCCTTTTCCGTATCGCTGAGGACGGCATATACATCGCAGGTCATGAGCCGGTGGATGGGCAGACTGGTCCGTCCACTTAACTCCTTACACAGTTCGAGCGCTTTTTTGCGATTGCCCGATGATGTGAGCAGCAGGATATAATCGGCAAGGATATCCATGTCACCCTGAGTGCCTGCCTGTGATTCATAGGCATCAAGGGAAGCCGTCAGATCGTACTGTGCCAGTGCGGCGAGGTATTTTCTGAGGATTGCGGGGTCATTTGAAATACGGTATGCATCCAGTGCTGCCGTTGCAGCAGCCCGGTACTGCCGTGAACTGAACAGGGCATCCAGGTACTCATGACCCAGTGTACGGTCACCGAGAAGCGTAC
Source organism: uncultured Methanoregula sp. (assembly GCA_964626125.1). GTDB lineage: Archaea > Halobacteriota > Methanomicrobia > Methanomicrobiales > Methanospirillaceae > MVRE01. The sequence continues at coordinate 40,746 of CAZVFG010000002.1, read as the reverse complement.
GGTGGGTCTCCAGTGCCGCCTGCGGTTCGCCAATCTCAATGAGTATCCTCACGAGATTCCTTGTATCATTCTCGTTTTTCGCGAGCATGACGAGCTGTTTGACGACCGGCAGTGCACCATAGTAATCATGGCGTGCGAGCAGGTATTCTGCATAACTCCGCAGGGCGTCCTGGTTGGTCGGGTCGAGGTGGACGGCCGTTGCATACTCGGCGATCGCCCCTTCATCACCCTGTTCTTCGAGCACTTTTGCGAGATAGCTGTGGACGTATGATGAGTCCGGTATCTTCTGGGCAAGGTCTCGGAAATATACCTCGGCATCATCGAGTTTTCCTGTATAGAAGAGATTCGTGGCCGCAAGTACCTCCAGCGGCTGGTCTTTGACTGACCCGAGCACCAGCATGCACAGGTTCAGGGATTCCTGGTACCTCCCGTCTTCAAAAAGCCGGAATGCCTCTTTCTTCTGTTCTTCGAGCGTGGCAGGAATCATGGTCTATCCGAACCGGACCCGCAGAAGCCCGGTAAGCATCCTGATCATGTCACGCCGCTCTACCCGGGAGTCCCCCGTGTTCTGCCATTTAATGGGAAATTCCTTCACTGAATAACCCGCTTGTTTCAGTCGCCAGAGCAGTTCGACATCAAACTCAAATCCGGACGACACCATATGGGGCAGGACCGCATCGATTGCACTCTTCCGGAACACCTTGGCACCGCACTGGGTATCGTGATACTGCAGCCCGAACAAGAGCCGGATGATCAGGTTAAATGCCCTGCTCTCGAACCGACGCAGCATACCCTGCTGAACCCTGAGAACTGCACCTGCAACCCAGCGTGACCCGATCGCACCATCACATGCTGACAGGTGGGAAAACAGCTGCATCATCTCGCTGATCTCGGTCGATCCATCGGCATCCAGGTACCCGACCCATGAGCCACGTGCTGCTTTCATTCCCTCGATCACCCCCCCTCCTTTTCCCAACCGCTGCGGGAACCTCAGGCACCGGATGTCCATATCGGGCCGTGAGGCAGAGACCTGGCCGACGACATCAGGTGTACGGTCGTTCCCGTCGCAGACAACAATCAGTTCGCCATCAAATTCTCCGATCCGTTCGAACAGCCGTGCAATCCGCATCTCTTCATTGTATGCCGGGATCACGAGGCTGTACCGGATCGGGGGGAATGCATTCATGGTCAGGGGACATGTCACCGTTTCAATGCTTCAACGATAGACGAACCAAAAGCATGTGCAGCACCAGGACCATTCGCGGTAATTATGGTGCCAGACAGAACGACGGGCTTATCAGAAATTGCCGCACCTCCCGCTTTCATCTCCTGAACAGATTCCGGTGTCTTAAAGACGGTGGCCATTAAACCTTTGAGAATGCCGGCACGGGCAAGAACCACCGGGGAAAGGCAGATCGCTGCAACGATCTTGTGGGAATCATGAAACGCTTTTACCAGCCTGATCAGATCCTTGTTCCCCCAGAGATAGGCAGGTGAGCCCGCTCCCCCGATAAGAACAATACCGGCGTAATCGCTGGCATCAGCCCGGTCAAAGGTCAGTGTTGCCTGTGCCCGTCCGCCAAGCATACCGGTGCAGGTGCCGGTTCTTGCCGATGCAATATCAAATCCGATTCCCGCTCTGCTGAACACCGCAAGAGGTTCATCCAGTTCTTCGTCCCTGTACCGCTCCGGTGCAATGGCGACGAGAAGTTTCATAGTGTACTGTAGTATGACAACACGAATAACATTACTGGTGCTTTCCAAGGTGCCGTGCAAGGGCGGTATTGGTATTGTATTTTTCTGCAATCCCAAGGGCCGTCAAACGCAGTGCATCATGATCCTTCAGGCAATCTTCCGGTGGCGGGGATTTGCGGAGAATGGCAGAGGTATTTTCGGTCACCTGGATCAGTTCAGTTGCGATCAGGGCGTTGAGCCAGATCAGATCGGCAAGCATCTGCTTGATCTCATCATTCTGCATGATTGTACATTCTCCATTGTGCGTATTAAATGACACAATACGATGATAGCAACCTTCATCGTTTTCCACTCCTGATCATTGATGAGAATGATATCATACCTTGAAAAGATCAGGAATCAGGGGAGGCAGGCAAACCCGTTCTTCTGCCTGATGGGGATCGATGTGGTGAGCGTTGGGGAAGGGAACGCCGTCCTGCGCATGGAGGTGCGGCCCGATATGCTCAACGGGGTTGGGTGGCTCCAGGGCGGGATATTCACAGCACTCGCTGATGAAGCGATGGCTCTGGCCCTCTATTCCTTGTTGTCCCCCCACGAAGGGATCGCAACCATTTCGGAATCGACCAGTTTTATCAGGGGGGTAAGGGACGGGGTGCTCATCGCGGAGGGCCGGGTGATCAAGAAAGGGCGCCGTGTTGCGTTTGCAGAGGGCGATGTAACACAAGACCAGAAGGAAAAGAAGATTCTGGCGCGAACTTCCGCGGCGTTTGCAGTAACGGCGCGTAATTCGGAGCAGATGTAACATGGGTTAATATGATGTTGCGGATACGAAATGGGGATCGAGGGAAATTGGCAAAATTTTTACCACGCTCCACTTTTTTCAAAATTTTGTAAAAAATTATTTTTTCCCGACAGGTTTTTCTTTTTGGGATTTACCGGCTTTTTTTCCTTTAATCAGATAATATACTGCACCACCAATGATGGCAACTGCCGCGATTGCTGCTACGAAAAAAACAGG
>CAZVFG010000002.1:8253-37933 GCA_964626125.1 uncultured Methanoregula sp. | reverse complement strand
TGTCTTCCAGAAAATATAGATCAGCAGCAGCGTGCCCAGAGCGAGGATATCGATCAGGAGCGTGAACGGACCCAGCCTGGTACTGGCGACCATTTCAAAGATCTCGGCCAGATTGTATGCGTGTGCGATCATGGTGAGAATGATCACAAAAAGACACAGTAACCCGGCGAGAATTGCGAGATTTTTTATGAAAGTTTCCGGTACTCTTACGGGCACACAGATGATGTATCGTTGTTTGCACGATAAATCCATTGATGCAAATCAAAAAATACCTCTTAAAATGTTATGCATTCATCGCATTTGCACCGTTCATATTTCCCCCCATTAATTGGATGCGCTCATGGGAAGATCCGCCCTCCCCTCTGACGGCGGGATGATAACAATAATACGGATTGCATGCGAATGATAAAACAATCGGGGAGACCTTTGTGAAGTATATCATTATTACCGGTGGTGTAATGAGCGGGCTTGGAAAAGGGATCACGGCAGCATCGGTCGGGCGTATCCTTAAAAACCGCGGGTACCGGGTGACGGCAGTCAAGATCGACCCTTATCTCAACATTGATGCGGGCACGATGAATCCTGCCCAGCACGGGGAAGTATTTGTTCTCAAGGATGGAGGGGAGGTTGACCTTGACCTTGGCAATTATGAACGGTTCCTTGACATCGAGCTCACATCTCCTCACAACATCACCACCGGCAAGGTGTATCGCACGGTGATTGAGAAGGAACGCCGCGGGGATTTTCTGGGAGAGACTGTGCAGATTATCCCGCATATCACCGATCAGATCAAGGCATGCATACGACAGGCAGCGGAAGAAAAGTTCCCCGATGGGACAATAGCGGACATGTGCCTTGTCGAAGTGGGTGGAACGGTTGGGGATATCGAGAGCATGCCATTTCTGGAGGCCATCCGGCAGATGCGGGGCGAATTACCCGAGCATGATTACGTCCTGATCCATGTCACCCTTATCCCCGAAGATACGATGGGCGATCTCAAGACCAAGCCCACGCAGCACTCGGTAAAGGCGTTGCGGGAACTCGGGCTGTATGCGGACATTATTGTCGGCAGGAGCGAACGCCCTATCGGAGCCCACACCAAGCGCAAGATCTCTGCGTTCTGTGACCTCCCCCAGACCGGTGTTATCAGTGCCGCAACGGTGCCGGACATCTACGAAGTCCCCATGGAAATGGAAAAAGAAGGGCTCGCCGATGCGCTTTCCACCCATTTAAACCTTGAGAAACGTGAGGTGGATTCCAGGTGGTACCGGCTAGTCACCAAAGAATACACCAACCGCATTACCGTTGCAATCGTGAGCAAGTACGGAATCGAGGATGTCTATATCAGTATCAAAGAGGCGCTCAAGCATGCAGGGAGGGCTCTTTCAACCGAGGTAAAGATTGCATGGCTGGATGCGGAACGCTATGAAACGTGCCAGCTCAAGGATTATGACGGTGTCCTGATCCCGGGGGGGTTTGGCAAACGCGGTATCGAAGGGAAGATCGAAGCGATCCGTTTTGCCCGGGAGAACAAAGTGCCGTTTTTGGGGCTCTGCCTTGGGTTCCAGCTCTGTGTAGTCGAATATGCACGGAATGTCCTTGGCATCAGGGATGCGGCAAGTGAGGAAATGGGCGAGGGGACGCACGTGATCGCGCTCCTGCCGGAACAGGAAGGGCTGACGGAACTGGGGGGCACCATGCGTCTTGGGGATTACCCTGCCGAGATCCGGGACGGGACCCTTGCAATGAAACTGTATGGTCAGAAAATGATCACCGAGCGGCACCGGCACCGGTATGAAGTAAACCCGCGTTTCATCAGCAGACTTGAAGATGCAGGGCTGGTCTTCTCGGCGAAGAACAAAAACAGGATGGAATGTGCAGAACTGCCCGGCCACCCGTTTTTCCTCGCAACGCAGTTCCACCCGGAATTCAAGTCCCGCCCTACGAACCCCGCACCTCCTTATCTCGGGTTTGTTGAGGCGTGCAGAATAAACAAGCGGACGAAATAAGAACTGGAGGCACCATGGTCAAGGCGGAAAAATTCATCAGTACAGCCATCACGGAGATTAAAACTGCTGCAGGCAGTGACAAAGTGGTTATGGCGCTTTCCGGGGGGGTTGACAGTTCTGTCTGCGCCGCCCTTGCTGCCCGTGCGATTGGCGACCGCCTCATCCCGATTTATATCGATACCGGTCTGATGCGCAAAGGTGAGACCGACCGTGTCCGGATGGTATTTGGCAACATTCACCTGCAGGTCGTTGATGCAGCTGACGAGTTCTTTTCGGCGCTCAAAGGTATCACCGATCCCGAAGCCAAGCGTAAAGCGATCGGGGAGCGGTTTATCCGGGTATTCGAGCGGGAGGCAAAAAAGCAGGGGGCGAGATGCCTGCTGCAGGGCACCATCTATCCTGACCGGATTGAAAGCGAAGGAGGTATAAAAAGCCACCATAATGTCGGGGGGATGCCGCTCCACATGGAATTCCACCGGGTTATCGAACCGATCCGGGACCTTTATAAAGACGAAGTACGGGAGATCGCAGGAGCGTTGGGTCTCCCCAGGGAAATACAGCACCGGATGCCGTTTCCCGGTCCGGGGCTTGCCGTGAGGGTTCTTGGGGAAGTCACACCGGAAAAAGTTGCGGTGATCCGGGAGGCGAACTGGATCGTTGAAGACGAACTTGTCGAACAGTACCATCCCTGGCAGTGCTTTGCAGCACTTCTTGGCCTTGGCACCGGTGTCAAGGGGGACAACCGGATCCACGGCTGGATCGTCGCGATCCGTGCAGTAAATTCGCGGGATGGTATGACCGCGGATCCACTGGACATCCCGTTTTTGGAGCTAACACGGATAGGGTCGAGAATTACTGCTGAAATTCCACGTGTCGCACGGGTGGTATACGATATCACGGCAAAACCTCCTGCGACCATCGAATATGAATAGGGTATCAGGAAAAGATAATATATTAAAAAATTCGTGATGAACATGGAAAAAACCCGGATGTACAAAGACCTTGATGAGCGCTATTATATGCCCGCATTCTCCCGTAACATAGCGCTCGTTAAAGGAAAAGGTGTGAACGTATGGGATGCGGAGGGTAACGAATACATCGACTGTGTCGCCGGGATTGCAGTCTGCAGCACCGGGCACTGCCACCCTGCGGTGGTCAGTGCGATCTGTGAGCAGGCGCAGACGCTCATCCACTGCTCAAACCTCTATTATGTGCCCCACCAGGGGGACCTGGCAAAAAAAATTGTGGAGATTACCGGCATGCGCAAGGCGTTCTTCTCGAACTCCGGCGCGGAGGCAACCGATGGCGCCCTGAAACTCGCCCGGGTCCGTACCGGTAAAAAGAAGTTTGTTGCATTCACCCACGGATTCCACGGGAGAACCGTGGGATCCCTTGCCGTGACGCACAAGCCGGCGATCCGCGAACCGTTCGAACCGCTGGAACCCAGGTGCAGTTTTGTCGAGTACGGGGATCTTGCGGGGCTGGAAAAAGCGGTGGACAGCGACACCGCGGGCGTCCTCGTCGAGCCAATCCAGGGAGAAGCAGGTGTCATCATCCCCCCTGAAGGTTTTCTGGAAGGAGTACGGGAGGTATGTGACCGGACAGGGGCGCTCATGATTGTCGATGAAGTGCAGACCGGCATGGGTCGTACCGGAACGTGGCTCGCAATCCAGCACACGAAAGCCGTTCCCGATATTATTACCCTTGCCAAAGGGATCGCAAGTGGCTTTCCGATGGGAGCGCTTGTCGCCCGCGAGGGACTTGAGTTCAAAAAAGGTGAACACGGGAGCACGTTTGCCGGCGGACCAGTTGCCTGTGCGGCTGCACTTGCGACCATAGAGGTCATAGAAAAGCTCCTTCCTGATGTACACCGCAAAGGCGAGCGGTTCAGAAAAGGGCTCATGAGATATAAGCCCCGCATCCGCGGACTGATGATCGGGATTACCGTCGGAGAGAAGTGTCCGGAGGTCCAGAAAACGTGCGAAGATCAGGGAGTCCTTGTCAACTGTGCGGCGGACGGAAACCTGCGGCTGGTACCCCCGCTGGTCATTTCGGATACAGAGATCGACCGCGTGGTCGGGGTGATCGATGGAGCACTTGGTACGGTCGTGCTATAAGCAGGGCGGATATGTCTTCGCAAAAAAGGCAGAGGCGATCGCGCAGGAGTACGGTGTTGCCCGCATCGCCCGGCTCGCAAGCAACGAGAACCCGTCTCCCCCGTCCAGACTGGCGGTGACAGCAGCGGAGCGGGCACTCCCCGGATCGAACCGGTATCCCGATGAGCGGGTGGATGTCCTGACACAAGCCCTCAACAACTGCTATGGCCGCGGTCACTTTCTTACCGGGGTCGGGATGGACGGGATCATCGAGACGCTGATCCGTACGCTCGTTGAGCCCGGTGAAACCGTGGCCATCGCCACGCCAACCTTCTCGTTTTACGGGCTTGCCGCAATGGCACAGGGGGCAAACATCACAACCGTGCCAAGGGATGGTAAGGATTTCTCCATCAATCCACAACACCTTGTTCAGGCGGGAAAAACCGCCAAGATTGTCGTGCTCTGCTCTCCGAACAACCCGACGGGCAATGCGACGCCGGTCGATGGTGTCAGGGAAGTGCTTGAGGGAATTGGAGGTGTTCTGTTCCTTGATAACGCGTATGTGGAGTTCGCGGACTATGACTACCTGCCCCTGATGAAAAAATACAATAACCTCGTTATCGGCAGGACCTTTTCCAAGGTTCACTCCCTTGCCGGGCTGCGTATCGGGTTCGCGTTCGCCCCGGCATGGCTTGTGCCCTATTTCCAGCGGGCCGGCACGCCGTTTGCCGTCAATACGGTATCAGCCGCTGCAGCGGCAGGGGCGCTGAACGATCCTGATCACCCCCGGTGGTATATCGCCCAAGTGAAGCGGTGGAGAACAAGGTTTGTTGATGAAGTGAAGTACCCGATCCTGCCATCAGATGCAAATTTCGTGATGGTGGACGTTTCCCCGTACACTGGGGACCAGATGGTGGAGCATCTTGCGCGACGCGGGGTGATTGTCCGATCGTGCAGAAGTTTTGGGGGACTTCCCGATCACTATATCCGGGTAAGCATCGGCGAGGACTGGGAGAACGAGCTCTTCATACAGGCGATTAACAATATATGATGTGCGGTCTCACCGGCACTCCCGGTACCGGAAAATCCATGGTGGCAGATGAGCTCTTACGCCGCGGGCATACCGTTGTCCATCTCGTCGATACGGTCCGGCCGTATATTTCCGGCAAAGACGAGGAGCGGGATACGCAGGTTATTGATGTCGACCGCTGGGTACGTGAGTTTGCACCGGTTGACGGGTTTGTTGAGGGCCACTTTGCACACCTGCTGCCCTGTGACCGCGTTATCGTGCTCCGCTGCCGTCCCGACGAGCTGAAAAGAAGGCTCATGAAGCGTAAATATAATGATAAAAAGATCCAGGAGAACGTGGAAGCAGAAGTGCTGGACGTGTGCCTGATCGAGACTGTTGAAATGCACGACCCTTCTCATATCTTTGAACTGGACACCACCGCTCATGACCCTGCGTACTGTGCTGACCGGATCGAACGGTTTGTCAACAATGAGATCCCGGCAACGTTCGGTTCGATCGACTGGTCAGCATTCGTGGAGGCGGGATTGTGACGCTCGACCAGTTCCGCCCCCACGTAAATGTCTATTTCGGCCCGCTGGTTTCCGTGGCGATGCGGCTTGGGCTTACCCCAAACCTCTTTTCCATTGCCGCCCTGCTTGCGTCTGCCGTTGCCGGTGTCCTGTTTTATCTCAGGATGGAGGTGTGGGCGATCATTGCGGTCGCCCTCAATGCATTCTGCGATGCAATGGACGGGGCGATCGCACGGGAATTGAAGATCCAGAGCATGCGGGGCGATTTCCTCGACCATGCTGTCGACCGCTATGCTGATATCTTCATTATCACCGGGATTTTTGCGGGAGGAATTGTGCCTTGGCAGATCGGGGTTTTTGCACTCACCGGCGTGCTGATGGCGTCCTATCTCGGTACGCAGGCACAGGCGGTTGGGGTGGGACGGTATTACGGTGGCGTGCTTGGCAGGGCAGACCGCCTCGTGTTGATCCTGGCCGTCGGTATTATCGGCCTTGTGTTCCCGATCAGCATCTACGGGCTTCCTTGGCTCGGCTGGCTTCTCGTTTTATTCGGGATTTTCGGGCATTTCACCGCGTTCCAGCGGTTTGCCTATGTCTGGAGAAAAGTAACATAATTATTACCGGTCCTGACGATCACAATCCGTGCGCAGGTAGGTAAGTGCTGCAATCGCATCCTCCCGTTTCTGGTCACAGGAGTTCTTCTCTGCCCATACGAGGAACCGTTCCTTTGTTCCGGTATCGCAGGTCTCACCCGCAGCAGTAACAATCGCCGGGTACGTCCGGGCCGGGTAGAAGAGCGAACGGGCGGCGACAAAAAGAGCGGTACGGTCTTTTGGCGTAATCACACCGCCCTGTTCCGCTTTCTCCAGTGTGCACCGGATATTGATCAGCGGTTCAGAGAGTGCCATACCTGAGACCGTATCAAAGACCAGTGCGACCTCGTCATCAGACACCAGTTCACCACTTTTATACATCCGGTAGATCTCGCCAATCCCTTCCATGCCGAGTGTGTCCATCTCGGCAGCACGCAGGGCACCCATGCTCGATGCACCAATCACCCGCACACCCTGTTTCAGCGCATAGAGGATTTCCCGGTGGGCGACTGCAGCGTCCTGGTGGAACACCCCGTCAATCAGGCAGATAATATCCACACCATCCCGCACCGCGGCAGCGAGATCACCGCGCTTTGCCGGTGGGAGGTAGGTGGCGGGGAGGATCTCTTCTGCCGTCTTTACGTCAAGACTTGGCCCGAGAAAGACCGCGATCCTGTGCATGCCTGACTCTCTCCCCCCGGCGCTCCCCATCCATCGCGAACGATTCAAGCCCGGGTACGACCACCCGCACGACAGGGATGCCGATCTCGTCCCGTGTCAGGTCAATGACGATCACACGGTCAAGCCCCTTTTTGGCCAGAGCATCGATCATGCGGTGGATATCGATCAGAAAATCGTCGGAGTCGCATGATGGTATGGTACGGTAATCGACCTCACCGTTATTCCTGAACCAGTATGCGTTCATCCGTTTGGTGCGGTCGTACCCCAGCCTTTTGCGCAACTGGGCGACCGCTGTGTCCTCCCGGGCACCGTGGATCTGGGTGAGCCGGCTCTGTGCAACTTCGGTAAGTGCCCGCATGACAGCAACCTTTGCGCTGGTATGCGTTCCCATACCCATGGTGAGCAGCATGGGATCCTTAAGGAGCACATCATCGGCAACTGCCGCCATGGTCGGGATACCGATGTCTGACGTGATATCGCGGATTGTCACCTCGACTTTCGCATCGGCAAACTTCTGCTGCATCTCGTTAATGAGGGGATCATGGATGTTTACCACCTCAGGACCGGTGTTCCGGGACGCTTCGACCAGCGACCATGCGTCACGCTCGATGACCTCAGCAAGGGCATGGAAGATGGCCTCCTCCATGGTATTTCCTGAGGCAAGGCCGTTCGTGCCCGTGCGAAAGAGCGGACGATATTTCGGGGGCAGTGGGTGAAAGACCGCCTGTGCCGGAACAAGAACGGGCTCATCGTTGGCGATGTCAAATCCTTTGGACCATTGGAGGATCTGGTCGGAATTTGTCTCAGGAGGAAGGATCAGGTCCCTGGGATCGACAATCCGCCCCCTCCCGAACAGCTCATGGAAGTATCCCAGTTCCAGCCTGCGGTCATGCACTTCCCCGCAATACCGCTCGATCCCCTCCATGATCGCCGAGATCCTTGATTCCTCGACTGTTGCTCCCTTGCCATTATAGACGGTGATTGCCCCGTCCTCGGCCGTCGGCCGGATGCAGGAAAAAACAGGGATGCCGACCCGGTCAAGGTTCGTGATATCGGCCACCCGGGTGATACCAGCTGCCGGGACTTTGGGTTCGATCCGGGCAAGGGTCTCGTTGAGCGGAGAAGCCCGCTGTGTCTCGTTGTTGTAGACCTTTTTACAAGAATGGAGCTGCATGGGGATCACCAGAGGGTCGTCGCGGCAAATTGCCGGTGGTGCGTTACCGGTGGTGTGATGCTGCGACGGTATTTGCAGGTACGTTTGTACATACAACGTGCACATTACCGGGGTTTATACATGCCCATGGGTATGCGCGGGAAGAAGACCATACCCTGTTCACGACGCCACTTCTGCCCGAAATCATGGCAAGCCCGGTATGGAACCGTGGTGGAGGAAGCAGGTGTACCTTTTTCCTCCCGCCAGCGCTCGTCCCGGGAGCATCATGCGGCCCATGGAAGGGTTCTGCACCTTCCGCGGACGGTCCCCCCTGACAGAAGATGAGGCCAAATAAGAAGACGACATCCGCGACAGCATCCTGGGTAACCCGGTGTCACGCCGGAGATTTTTGGTGTTGCCTGAGTAAGGGATGGTGTAACGTGCCGATGTGTGAAGCGAGTACCATGAACAACGAACACATCATCACCGGAGATTTCCTGGGAGCAGGTCTGCCCGCCTCCGTGATCATCTCCTTGATTGATCATTTGGACAGAAAATGGGGACGAGAAGATTGAAAATCTTCGCTGTCTGGGGGCTGGTCCTCGATCACATGGAAGATCCGAAGGGCAGCAAGTATTGAGAAAGGGAAGGAGGTAATCCTTCGAAGTACGGAAAAAAGAACGCAGAAAAGCAGGGCAAGGTCCCCTGCCTTCCCTGTACTTCACATTCTCAGCGCAGGTTAAAACCAGCTTTCAAGGGTCTTCTGCCCTGCCTTGACCGTAAACCCTTCGAGTGCCTTTCTTACCCGTTCCTCGGAAAAATCATACGTGCCGCAGAGGAACTTAACAATGCCCTCAACATCAGGCCGCCCCCAGGCGAGCTCGTAGGAATCGGTCACCGGAGGGTGAAGGAAGAGGTCAGATATTGGTGCCGGGTCAAATTCCGGTAATTTTTCCCTGATTTTTGCGGTAAAATCACCTTTCTGCACGAGCTTGAGGGCGGTCTTTGCCCCGATTCCGGTCACTCCTTCGTTGAAGTCAGTCCCGACAAGAATGCCAATCTCGACCAGCTGCTCCCGGGTTACATGGAGGTTCTCGAGCAGATCGGAAAGGACAATTTTTTCGGGATTGACGGTCAATGTCCGCCCGCGGATCTTGCGCTTCCCGCTGACGGTAAGGTTCCTGACAAGGGTGGGTGCACCAAAAAGGAGGGTGTCATAGTCCTGTGATACCACATACCGTACATCCCCCCTTGCTGCCATGTGCGCTGCCTGCGCCTCCCCCTCACCCGGTGCCTGAAGATAGGGGATTCCCATAAGCCGGAGGAGCTCCTGTGAAGTCCTGATCACCTCTGCGTCAACGCGGGTTGATGCCCGCGCCTGCTTGTATGCCTCTTCCTCATCACCACGAGCGATCGCCTCTTTCCACCGCTCTCCCGCTTCACTGCGGAGTTTCCGGCGCTGTTCGATAGTTGCCTGTTTGAGTTCGACCGGCACACCATCGAAAACGAAGACCGGTTTGATCCCTTTTTCCATGAAGTTTATCATGCGGAAGAGGATCCCCGACAGATGGGACGTCACCCGCCCGCGCCGATCCATGAGCGGCGTACCATCAGGCTGGCGGATGATCGTTAAAAACTGGTAGAGCGCATTGCTGGCGTCGATTGCCGCTATTCCGGAAAGTGCGTCCCAGCTGACCGGCGACTTAGATTCAAGAACAATATCCCGCAGTGCGACACCCATGGCAAACCTCTGATGCTGGCGCGAAAGTTATCGGTACACACGTTTGGAATATTCACCGATCAGTTCATCAAGGTGGGAGATTGCCATATCGTGCTTCTGCGCCATCCTTTTTGAGATCTCCTCAAGGTTGGTGCGCAGCATGCGCTCACGCGCGATCACGCTGCGTTCAAGCCGCCGCACTTTCACCTGCATGGAAAGAAAGAGCCCGCCAAGAGAGAGCATCATTAAGATGGCAGCGACAGCGATGGTAAGATCCTGCCAGAAGCGGAGGATGAGCACGAGGGTGGAGATGATCATGACCACCGTGAGAACGATATCGATAAAGTATTCACGAATCTCCATGCTTTTAGTTGATGAAGATGTAGTAATTAAGCTAACGATAGCTGGAGACGCATCATGGAGTTCAACCGCATCATTCCGTTCCTTGTCATGCCCCTGCTGCTCATTTTCGTCGAGATCGGGGCGCTCGCCCTGTCGCCACGGATGCAGGCAGCGGGGATTAGTGCATTCGAAGATCCGACCTCATTGGCTAACCCTTTCATCTTTATTGCCATTTTGCTCGTGTTTACGGGATTTTTGCTCCTGCTCATCAGGTTCGGTCTTCATAAGATTATCACCATCGTCATTGCGATCTCCATCTTTTTCACGTTTGTCTACATCTTCTCGGCGATTTTGTTTGCAGCTGTCGGCACGAGTGAGAGTGCATTCCTGCTCGTCCTTGCGTGCTCGATCGGTGCCACCGCACTCCTCTACCGGTATCCGGAATGGTATGTGATCGATGTGCTCGGCATCCTTATCGCCGCCGGTGTTGCATCAATTTTCGGGGTTTCTCTTGATATCCTCCCGGTTGTTATCCTTCTCATCATCCTTGCCGTCTATGACGCAATCTCGGTGTACAAGACAAAGCACATGATCACGCTTGCAGAAGGCGTCATTGATCTCAAGACGCCAATCCTCTTTGTGATTCCTAAAAAACGCAACTATTCCTTTATCCGGGAGGGTATCGGGAAGCTGGGTGAAGGACGGGAGCGTTCAGCATTCATCATGGGGATGGGGGATCTGATCATGCCTTCCATCCTCGTTGTGTCAGCCAACGTCTCCAATGTCTTTCTCAAAAGTTACCGGGTCTTGGGTCTGGTCAACCTGCCGGCGCTCGGTGCGATGATAGGGTCTCTCGCCGGGTTTGTAGTGCTCCTGCATTTTATCAGCTCGGGACGACCTCAGGCAGGGCTCCCGCCACTCAACGGAGGTACTCTTATCGGGTTTGCACTCGGGTGGGGGCTCTCGTCATTTTTATAGGTGCGGGTCGGTAGGAGAGGAGTTGACCGAGCACTTCGTCAACACCTTCACCGGATCCCGTCGACATCGAAACGTAGTGGTCGACAGGACCGATATCTGATTTATTAGCAACAACCACGACCGGAATTTCAACCATTCCCTTTATCTCTTCGAGCAGGTGCTGCTGCGCCTCGGTAGAATATCCACAGTGTCCCGAGGGGTCCAGGATGAAGAGGAGAACATCGGCGACGTTCATGACAGCAGACAGCGCCTGCCGTTCGATGGCGTTCCGCTCTTCATTCGGGCGGTCGAGGATCCCAGGTGTATCGACAAACTGGACCCGTTCGCGCCCCACATCACGGTGTCCGACAATAATCCCTTTCGTAGTGAAAGGATACGATGCTATCTCCGGGGTGGCGGTGGAGACCCGGCGGATGAATGATGATTTGCCGACATTCGGGTAACCCGCAATAACCACCGTGAACGAATCATCAATGTGCGGAAGGGTTCGCAGAACGTTCCGCACCTCGTTTAAGAAAATCAGGTCACGGTCAATCTGGTGGACCATGGACGCGAGTCGGGCGACCGCCCGTTTGCGAACTGCCAGCGAGTCCGGATCTTTCCGTGCCTGAAATGCCAGCTCGCCTCCAACCATTTTTGTATGCTTTGCCGCCCACCCGACCGCTCCGAGAGCCTGTTTTATGCGGTCAAGACCGTAGAGGATCTCGACCAGTTCACGGTAGAATTGCGGGAGCTGCTCAAATTCCGGAAACCCGCGGATAATATACACCAGACGGTCATGGATCGCATGGCTGACAGCACGGACAAACTCCTCATTTGCCCGATCTTTGTTCAGCTTCTCTTTCATCTTCTTTGCCGCACGGCGAAAACTCCGGTCAAGAATCTCGTCTGCTGTTGGCACCGTCGGTAACTTTTCGAACTCCACAAATCTCCAACCTATATATTTATGGAGTGTTATATGGTTTATCATTATGGACTTATCTTTAATCCAGAAAGATATCCTCATTACCTTAATTACCCTTTATCACCAGCATTCGCACTCCATCAAAGGGGAAGAGATCGCCGACGTAATCCGGCGAAATCCCGGCACGGTCCGCAACCAGATGCAGGCTTTAAAAACGATTGGATTCGTTGACGGTGTGCCTGGCCCTAAAGGGGGATATATCCCTACTGCTCTGGCATACAAGGAGCTCAACATGAGTCTTACCGAGGGGGATTATGATGTCAGAATCAGCCGGAACGGGGAGGTCGTAAAAGGGGCAAAAGTGACCGAGATCGATTTTACCACCCTCTGCCATCCTGATGTCTGTCATGCGGTCATCAAGTTAATCGGGAGTGCCAAGCTCTTTGAGATCGGCGACCAGATCACCATCGGCCCGACTCCGGTAAACAAGCTGGTCATCAAGGGGGAAGTGTTCGGGAAGGATGAAGCGGAACAGTCTTTGCTCATCTCCACATCAGAAATGGTCTCGCTCCCGAAAAGGGAAATAAAATATTACATGAGCGCACCGTTAAAGACCCTGCCGGGTTCTGCCACGCTCCGCGAAACGATCACCTTGTTCAACACGCATCACATTCATGGCGCACCGGTTGTCGATCGCGGACAACTCAGGGGGATCATCACGATGAGTGATATCACCAAAGCGATCGATAATGAACTGCCCCTGACCACCAGAGTATCCGCCGTCATGACGACCGATGTGGTCGAAGCCTCGTCGGACACAAAGCTGTTTGAGGTGGTGCGGAGGTTCAAGGAGCGGGAGATTGGTCGCCTGATTGTGGTCGAGGACGGAAAACCGGTTGGTATTCTTACGCATTCCGATATTATCAGGGTTTTTCCCTCCCTATAAGATACATCTGGTGAGATATTTTTATGCCATGAGGTGTGAACAAAAGAGAGAGACAGAATTAAAAAAAGCGGGTACCGGGTGTGTCAGCGCTGATGTCATGGAAATCCTTGCTTATCTTATCGAAGAATATGGCCTGTTTCTTGCAAAGGAGGCACAAAAGATATCGGATCATACGGGCAGGAAAACGGTTAGGGGTTCTGACGTCAGAATGGCGGCTGATATGTTCAAATAACGAATTAGTTCTTACAATCCTTCAAAAAATCCCCTAAATTCAGCCGGTTCAATCCTGATTTTTAGAACACTTTAAATATTTATACGTCGTCAATTTTTTTATGACACGCGTATTTGCCCGCAGCCTTTCACGAAAAAAGATCATGAGCAATGACGGGAAGCTCATCGGCACGCTAAAAAATATCAGGGTTGATTTTGATTCCGGTCAGGTTATCGAGCTTATCATCCATCCGGATCAGACTTTTGTAACCGATGGATACAACCTCGAAGATGACAAACTTCTTATTATACCGTTTGAAGCGGTAAAAGACATCAAGGATTATATTGTTGTCGACCGCTTCATTGCACGAAAATAAGGTAAATATTTTTCGACCGCTTCAACAAACCCCGCTCCATACTCTTTTTCTGTTACATACTGAGCTGCAGCCTTTACATCCGGATGAGCATTGGCGACGGTAACTCCCAGGCCTGCAGTTGTCAGCATCGGGATATCATTGAGGGAGTCACCGATTGCAAGAAATTCAGATGGTGTAAAACCCATCTCATGAGCGAGGGATATAAGTGTTGTTCCTTTATTCACTCCCAATGACTGCAGGTGAATCGCAAAACCGGTATCCAGCACCTGGACGGGAATATCCTCAAGGAGTGTTTTCACTTCCCCAACCGGGACCGTGCGGGCAAATGCGAGATCGGCAAACCGGTAGGCCGGACTGTAGAGCTCAAGGTGAATCCCCCGTGTATCGTAATGGATCTGCAAGACCTCAAGCGCCCTCCTGCAGACAGCCTGATCTCCGGTAATACGCAGGGTACCGTTATAACCGACCCGGAACACTCCCCCGTTCTCGGCAATGAATGTCCCGTGGGTTCCCAGCATTTTACAGAGAGCATCCATGAAACATGCAGTGTTCCCGCTTGCAAGCACTACCTCAACACCATGTTCCAGCAGTAATCTGATTGCCCCGATCGCGGCAGTATTGATGCGGCGGGACGCATCAGTAATGGTCCCATCCACATCAGTCAGGAGTGCTCTTAACAAGGCTTGAGACCTGCCTCTTCAACCATGAATGGTGCCTCGCCCTCCGGGAGGTTGGGGCTGTCAACGAGACGTGCAATGCGTTTGCCGCCCTTGCTCTTGCGCAGGTAGATCCGGAACGTGGCGGTATGCCCGACAATATTGCCACCAATGGGTTTTGTCGGGTCTCCGAAGAAGACCGCGGGGTTTGACATCACCTGGTTGGTGACAAGAGCTACCGCGTTGTGCTCATCAATGAGCTTGAAGAGATCATGCATGTGCCGGTTCAGCTTCTGCTGGCGTGCCGCAAGCGTCCCTCTGCCTGCATATTCCGCCCTGAAATGCGCAGTAAGTGAATCGATGATGAAAAGCTTGAACGGCTTTTCGCTGTTTTTGAGTTCGTTTACCAGCTCACGGGAGTTCTCAACAAGGAGCATCTGGTGGTCGGAGGTATGCGCCCTTGCGATGTGAATGTTGTTCAGGAACTCCTGCGCATCAAGCCCCTTCATGCCGAGGCCGTTTACCATCTGTTCGATACGCTCGGGGCGGAAGGTGTTTTCCGTGTCGATATAGATAACACTCCCGTTCAAGCCCCCATCTTCCTCCGGGAGCTGGACATTAACCGCCATCTGGTGGACGATCTGGCTTTTTCCCGAACCGAACTCGCCATACATCTCCGTAATCGCCTGCGTTTCCAGTCCTCCCCCCATCAGGGAATCCAGGTCCGGGACACGGAAAGAGATCTTTCTCACGTCTTTTCTCTGTTCGAAAATGTCCTTGCCGGTCTTGAATCCGTCAATATCCGCTTTCTCCCGGGCCGCCCTTATGATCTTTTTTGCGGTTGCCTCGGAGATCTCGGTGATCTCGGCGAGCTCTGCTGCTGAAGTGGTCGCTACGCTTTCAATGGTGAGATAACCGGCTTCGCGGAGTTTTTCTGCCGTACTCGGGCCTACACCCGGTAAATCCTCAATTTCCAGTGGTCTTTCAGCCATTTTGTATAACATCTCCTATGGCACAGGAACATTTTATACCCACATATATATGATCTCGGAGTGTGCAGGGTGAAAGTAAATTTTACTGATGGATGAGGGAATCCTGAATTTTTTTTGCCTTTTTTCCGACATCATCTGAAGAAAGATGAAGTAGTTCCCAGTTGTCTGGTTTAATCCTGTCACCGGAGAGGATCCCCTGCACCTTCACCTCGCGCCAGACTGGTAGACTGCCCCCATCAAGCAGATATCTCACATGCCCGTTGTCGATGAACGTATTGCCCTTACTGGTAATAACGGTCCCCTCAAAGACTATCTCTTTGGAGCGCACCGCGGGGAGTATGATGGCACTGCCTCTCCCTGCACCTAGCTCGATTGCCCCGAACCTTCCGGGCTTTGCGGTTGCATGATACACCTCAATTCTATCGCCGGGCATGACCGATAGAAGCGCTTTTTCACCCCAGAGCACTACGTTGAGATCATCATTACCATCCGTAACGACAATGTTTTTCACCCATGATGCCCTGCCGTCCCGGGTCGTAAACGCACGCGGTTCGTGCACCCGCTTCACATCCCCCTGCACCGAATATGTGCCCTGATCACTCACGGAACCGATCGGGGTGAACGGCAGGGAAATCTGCATATCCGTAACCGCAACCGCGCTCTTCTCGTCAAGGCTGTATGCCCGCCCCTCACCGCGCACATCCGGTCTTGCTCCGGTAATATGAACCGTGGTTTTCGGTGGGGTGCCAAAAATGATTTCTTTTGTCCATGCGACAAGCCTGGCAGTGCCATTTTCATCGGCGATCACCGCCTCCA
Organism: uncultured Methanoregula sp.; assembly: GCA_964626125.1. Classification (GTDB taxonomy): domain Archaea; phylum Halobacteriota; class Methanomicrobia; order Methanomicrobiales; family Methanospirillaceae; genus MVRE01. The sequence goes on along the minus strand of CAZVFG010000002.1, from coordinate 21,921 downwards.
CCATCTCCCCCTTTGTCCCATCCTTTCGCGTGAACGTGCGGGGCTCCTCAAGGGCAACCAGGATTACATCGAGATCAACGGGTTCATTGGATAAACCTGGTGCCCCTGCGCCATGTCCGGAGATGTTACAGGTGACATCAGATGTTGATTTCCGCAAGGCGAGCGCGTAGATCTCGTGTCTGGTTTTGCCCGAATGGCGCCCGATAATCTCCAGCACGTCCCCGGCAGCGATCTCCGCAACGGCTGCAGCCCGTTCGTCCCAGAGAACCACCCGTGCAGTCCCGGTCTCATCGCCGACCAGCAGGGTGGATACCGCACCGCGCTCCCCGTCTGCACGGTCGAATTCCTTAACCTCGGTCTTGTCAAGTACTTTTGAAAAAAAAGAAAACAGGCTTGATTTCCCACTCAGACCTTTGATCTTTACGTGAGCTCTGCCCAGTTCTCCAACCACGAGCATGGCGGCGGTCGGTTCGTCAATCAGATCACCGCATTCATCGATCTTCTCCTCAACCCGCTTGGTAAACTCCTCTTTGTTGATAAGGTCATCGACCAGCGCGTAGTGGAAGAGCACGATAGTCTGTCACCTGTGGTTATCGTTGCCAGGGGGGGCATTCCATCGTGGCGAAGAGATCGCTCACGGTTTCTTTCCTCCGCATCAGTGATTCCTTGTCACCCTGAATGAGGACCTCAGGGCAGCGGGGGCGGCTGTTATATTGGGAGGACATCGCATATCCATACGCCCCGGTGTCAAGCACCGCGATGATATCCCCTGATGCCAGCGGAGGGAGTTTTCGATCATGTGCAAGGATGTCACCGGTTTCACATATGGGGCCGGTGACGGTATATTCAGTCGTCAGGGGGGCGTCTGCCTTGTTTGCCACGATGACTTCGTGATAGGCGTCATACATCGCCGGGCGGATAAGCAGGTTGAACCCTGCGTCAACGTTGGCGAACCGTTTGTGAGCCGCTTTTGTCGAGTTGACACGGGTAAGGAGCACTGTTGAATCAGCGACAAGGGAGCGTCCGGGCTCGACCCACAGTTCCGGCGTAATCCCGCATGCCTCGATCCCGGCTTTGAAGACAGGTACAACCCGTGCTGCATAATCTTCCGGAGTGGGAGCCGGGTCGGTGTCATGGTGGTAGGGAATGCCGAGTCCCCCTCCGATATCGATGAATTCGAGGTTCACGCCCATATCAGTCAGATCTTTTGCGATGCGCACCATCACCTCAGTGGCGCGTGCGAATGGTTCAATATCGAGGATCTGAGAGCCGATATGGCAATGGAGACCAACCGGGTTTACATTTTTGCACGCGAGCGCCTCACGGTAGGCAGCGGGTATCTCTTTGTGGGGGATGCCGAATTTGCTCGTTGCAAGCCCTGTTGCGATCTTCGGGTGTGTCGGCACGTCAAGCGCCGGGTTCACGCGAAATGCAATCTCTGCCACTTTTCCGGTGGTCTCTGCCACCGCATTGAGCTGGTGGAGCTCATCAAGCGAGTCAACCGACACCTTTATACCGTTCCCGACCGCGAGAAAGAGATCGTCCGGCGTCTTAGAACTGCCATTAAAGAGCAGTTTTTCTGCCTGCATACCTGCGCCAAGTGCCAGGTGCAATTCACCGGATGAGAAGATGTCAGCACCCGCGCCCAGATGTGAAAGTGCTCTCATGACCGCAAGGTTGCCGTTGGCTTTTGCCGCAAAGAGTACCTGCACTTTTTTGTACCGTTTGGAAAGTGCTTTCTGGTAACTCCTGAATTGTTCACAGACCCTGTCCTCGCTGGTTACGTAGAGTGGAGTACCGTATTTCACAGCGAGAGCGATACAGTCATGCCCCCCGATGTGGAGGTGCCCGTTTTTTATCGTGATGTGGTGAGGGAGTTTCACAGGTCAAGCCCCCGCATCCGTTCGATCGCTTCCTTGATCCGGGTCACCGGCCGGGTGAGCGCAAACCGCACGTATCCTTCACCACTCGAACCGAACCCGATCCCTGGTGTTGCGACGATGCCAGCTTTTGTGAGGAGCTTTGCCGAAAATGCCATGCAGTCGTTTACCGGCAGCCAGACGTAGAACGTCGCTTTCGGCGCTGTCACATTAAAGCCGAGGCTCTGAAGGCCGGCGACCAGCACATCCCTGCGCTCCTGGTAGATTGTGCATGCGGTCCTGACGCAGTCCTGCGGGCCGGAGAGTGCGGTGATCGCCGCATGCTGCACAGCGTTGAAGACCCCGGAGTCCACGTTGGTCTTCACCCGCCCGAGTCCGGAAAGGATCTCGGCGTTGCCGACCGCCATCCCAATCCGCCAGCCGGTCATGTTATAGGTTTTGGAGAGCGAGTGCATCTCAATCCCGACCTCCATTGCCCCTTTTGTCTCCAGAAATGAGGGGGCGCGGTAACGGTCATACGCGATCTCGGAGTACGCATTGTCCGAGACCACGACAATAGTGTACTCGCGGGCGAAATCGACAACCTCACGATAGAACCCTTCAGGAGCGACAGCCGCCGTCGGGTTGTTCGGGTAGTTGATGAACATGAGGTTTGCTGCTTGCGCAATCTTTTTGGGGATGTCATCCAGTACAGGAACAAAATTGTTCTTTCGAATGAGAGGCATCTCATGCACTCTTCCTTCGGCAAAGAGCGTGCCGGTCCGGTAGACCGGGTAGCCGGGGCTGGGGGTGAGCACGTAATCACCCGGGTTTACAAACGCCTCAGCGATATGGGCGATGCCGTCTTTTGAGCCCATGAGGGCGAGCACTTCATTTCCGGGATCGAGCCGGACACCGAAACGTTTTTTATACCAGTCTGCAACAGCGCTGCGGTACGCGGGCAGGCCAGCATATGACGGATAGTGGTGGTTATCAGGGTTTTTTGCCGCTTCGCATAGCGACGCAACAATATGGTCCGGGGTGGGAAGGTCGGGATCTCCGACACCCAGATCAATAATGTCAGTGCCTTTTTTCTGTTGTTCCGCTTTCATCTCATCGATCCGCGCAAAAAGATACGGCGGGAGATTACTCATGCGTGCTGCGTACATAATCAGTACCTATCTGTCCTTTATTCTCTAGTAATTAACGATGCCTTGTGGTTATTGTTGCCTCGCAATGAGGTGTGTCATATCCTTATAAGTCTTGACTTATAACATGAGCCTTATGGAGATGAAGCAGGGCATTATTGAGGCACAGGGCCTCGTCAAACAGTTCGGCGACGTGATCGCAGTGAACAATGTCTCGCTATCAATCAGACAGGGCGAACTTTTCGGGCTACTTGGACCGAACGGGTCAGGCAAGACGACCATGATCAAGCTCCTCACCGGGCAGATCCACCCTACTGCAGGATCGGCTATAGTTCTTGGGATCGACGTGAAAAAGGATCCTGTCGGTGTCCGGGAACGGGTGGGGATCATCCCGGAACAGGAGACGCCGCCCAGTTTTCTCACCGCAACCGAGTACCTGGATTTTGTCGGTGAGGTGCGCCATATTCCCGGCGTCCAGAAAAAGGCTGACTGGTGGTTCGATTTCCTCGATTTTAATGACAAAAGGGACGTGCTCTGCAAAGACCTCTCCCGCGGCACCCGCCAGAAACTGATGTTTACCCAGGCGTTCATCCATAAACCGGCGCTGGCCCTGATTGACGAACCGCTCATCAACTTCGACCCGATCATGCAGCGGAAGGTGAAAGATTACTTAACTGAGTACGCAAGATGCGGAAACACCATCTTCATCTCAACCCATATTCTCGAGATTGCAGAAGAGATCTGTTCGGGGTTTGCAATCCTGCACAAAGGAAAACTCCTCCATACCGGCACGGTCGCGGAATTAAAAGAAAGGAACCTGCACCTTGACGAGTTTTTCCTCTCGCTCGTGGAGAAGGGTAATCATGGTTAAGCTCTTTGTAAACATGATGAAGGAGGAGTGGCGGATCCACTCCACGATGTTCGGGAGCCTGTCCTTTGCGCTCTTTCCGGTGATGATCTTCGGCATCGCGTTTATGGGCTCCTTTCTCCTACCTCTCTTCCGCGCAGTGGTCCCGTCAGGTTATCTAGCGATCATCATCCACGCCATCTTCCTTCTGCTCGGTATTATGGTCGGGGGGTTCGGTCTTCTCGGTATGGAAGTGATGAACCGGCGGTTCGGGCAGGCAAGTTTGCTTTCATACTCTGCGCGAAGCCTGCCGATTTCTGAACGGGAGATCTTCTGCACCTTTGTTGTGAAAGATACTGTATACTACCTCATCCTGTGGGTAGTACCGGTCGTTGCCGGGTTCGCACTCGCTTCGCCATTCATTGCGGTCCCGCCAACTCTGCCCCTCCTCCTCCTCCTCACGCTCATCCTTGCGTTCCTTACCGGTCTTGCCCTTATCTTCTTCCTCTCGACGGTCTACGCCCGCTCGAAGCAGGTGTTTGCCGCCCTGTTTGTAACCATGCTCCTGGGATGGGCTGTATTGTACGTTTTGACCGGCATCAACACTGCGGCCCTATTCCCCCCGCTGCAGCTCTTTCTCTCGTTCTCATGGGGGACATTACTTGCCGCATGCGCTGTCGTTATCATCCCTGCTGCCATTGCCGTCGGTCTCTTCACATCAGAGTACACGGACACCACAAAGCGGTTTAAAAATGCGATTGTTCCGCTCACAAAAAAACTCTCGTTCTTCCCAAATCCCCCTCTCGCTGCCAAGGACATAATCGACCTTTTGCGCAGCGGCAGCTTGATCGGGCAGACTCTTTTTTCCTTTCTCATCCCGCTGGGGCTCCTCTGGTTTCTCCTGTCGGTACTTGGACGGTTTATTCCTGCAGGCGAGGTGCTCTTACTCTTTGCAATCCTCACCGGTGTAATCGCATCAACGATGTATACGTGGCTCACCATGTTCGACACCTACAGTTCGTACACCTGCCTGCCGGTCGGTGTCCCGACGCTCCTGAAAAGCAAGATGTGCAGCTTTGTTGTCCTGCAGATGATCCCTGCCACCTTCATCGTTTTCGTCAGTGTCGCATCCGGCGGGATTGCATACCTTGTGCCTGCCTTTATACTCTGCCTCTCGGTCTCGTTCTATGCCCTTTCAGTTACCGTCTGGCTTACGGGCCTCTCTCCGAGCGTGCTTGTATATGATGCAAAAGTGCTTTTCCTCTATCTCGTCTTGGTGGGAATTGCGCTGGTCGCACTCATCGCACTTGCATTTGTCAACCCGTACTATGCGATTGGCTCCGCACTGCTCTTCCTGCCGGCATGGTGGCTGGTGAACGCGAGCTATATGAAATGGGATAGGCAGGACCAGCCGGTGTTCTAAGGGGACGATGATGGGAATGTCAGGGCAAACCGTTGTGATCCTGTCGACTGCACCATTGACTGAATCCACCTCAATGGCAAGGGCGCTTCTTGACCGCAGGCTGGTTGCCTGCGTGAACGTCATACCCGTACGATCGTTCTACCGCTGGAAAGGGGAGTTCTGCGATGATCAGGAGCACCTGCTGATTGCAAAGACGACAGAAGAAAAAGCCAGCGATGTGATTGTTGCGATCAGGACGATGCATCCTTATGAAGTGCCGGAGATTATCGCATTACCGGTCATCGCCGGGTACGTGCCCTATCTTGAATGGGTACGTCAGGAGACGGAAACCGATGCTTAAATCCTGCAGCGGTAACCCGTATACAGTCTCTTGCCAATCCCATCCGGATGGTGAATATTTGGTTTTATTGAAATCCTCATTTCAAAGTTTGTGGAAATTTACCTGTTTTATCTTTTATTGAGTGGGGAAAGTGCCAGTCCCCTACCATCATGGCCCACGCCTACGCATTGCGATAGCGACGAATACCTGTTTCCATATTCTATCCTGATCGGGGTGTCTGCCGTGGCCGAAAGTCATGGCAGACTTGGGAATAATGTGAAAAAGGCTTTTTTAGATTCACCCACGAGGTGGGGGGCTGATATTCAAAAATCTTCCTTCGGAATATTTTCTTAAATCAGCCCTTCCTTATTAGAACGGCTGATATTCCCGAAAGCGTCATAACCGATTATCGAGAAAGATTTACACAGAACCAGGCATTTCTTTAAAAACGGGTATTTCATGAGGTAAAGTAGTGTGAACAGCTCCCATGCACAACCTTCTTCCTTTTCACCAGAGATACTAGCTGTACAGAACCAGGGGTCTGATCGATCTGGCTGATGAAGAGAAATCACAACGATCGGCATTACTCGTGCTCGGTTGTCCGCAGGTGCCGGTACAGACGAGTATTGCGCTCTATCTGATCCACCGCCTCAGGCAGGCGGGGATAACACCAGTGGTGGCGGGCAACCGGTCCGCAATCACCCTGCTTGTTGTCGCAGATCCAAAGCGCCATTATCTCGGGGAGGCCCTCGATCTTGACCGGGCAATCGACCAGATCACCGAAAAGAAACGTGATTTTGACCTCTGCTTTGTATTTATCCATAATGACGCAGGCGTGAGCTATGCGGCAACGATGGGTACCATCTCAAAAGCACGTCTTTACACCATCATTTACGGGGAGCACAACGAAGAACTTGTCGCTTCCATCGAGTTTCCCTGCCAGAACATCGCCGCAAAGGCGGTGCACAACCCGATGCCGCTCAAAAAAATGCTGGATGAGGTGGCTCCATGGGCTGTATAGAATCATTGCCCTACGAGGTGATCCTGCGGGGTGGATCGTTCAGGGAGTGCCGGGATTATATCAAGAACCATTTCAAGGAGTCCCTTGAAGTCCAGCCCGGTTTTAAAATCTTTGACACGCACATCATCGGCGTGCCGCCGATTGCGATCGGGCTTGATGGCGATTTCGTGATCTTCCCATTTACAAAACCCTGTCATGGCACGTTCCTCCTGCGCGTAGAGGACCAGGCAGAAGCTGACCGTTTGCGGAAGCGAAAATGAGAACCACGGTCAAAACCTTGAGCGATATACGGGAGATGATGGAATGCGAAGTAACCATGGATAGGAGAATGGGTGAGACACCGAGCGAACCCACTGCAACGTCCTGCGAGACCCGTGCAGGATGAAAAAAAGTCCTTTTCGAAGCACCAGACGTCCTGTTGGGTATGTCAATATTTTAAAACGGCAGAAACATTGCGTTTATTGATGGCATTTCAACAAAAGTTAAGAGTGGTGACATCATAGCGCTATTTCCTCCGTCAGGCGGATGGGAGGGGGGATTATTTTTCCCGGGTATTCTCCGAAAGGTTCCCTTTGTGCGTGTAATGGAACCGGGACACGAAAGGGAAATCTCTAATAGGCGCCAAAAAGATTGATTGATATCCCAGAGTGGCATGCATGGTCAGAAAAGGAAAGATTCTCCTGATGGATGACGAGCAGGTGATCCTTGATGTCACCGATGAAGTGCTGAAATTCCTTGGTTATGACGTAATGTTTGCCAGAGATGGGGCTGCCGCCACTGAAATTTTTTCCCGGGAGAAACTGGGGGGGGACCCGTTTGATCTCGTTATTCTCGATCTCTCCGTGCCCGAAGGTATGGGGGGAAAGGAGGCGTTTGAAAAACTCCGCGAAATTGATCCTCTGGTAAAGGTGGTAATTTCAAGTGGATTCACCAATGACTCCCTGATGACTGACCATGCAAAGTACGGGCTCGCCGGAATCCTCGCAAAACCCTATCGGATTGCCGATATCAGGGCACTTCTTGAAAAGATGATTCCAAAAAAAGTTTAATTTTTACCAAAAAAAATCAGGACCTGATCTTTTCGATTGCTTCTGCTGCTGCAATTCTGACGTATTCGTCTTTATCGTCCAGCGCGTTTTTCAGGTGCTCCAGTGCTCTCGAATCCCCGATCTTCCCGAGCGCTTCGATCGCCCCCCAGCGGACATACCAGTCAGAATCCTTGAGCGACTGGATGAGGGCATCAACCGCCTTTTCATCACCGAGTTTACCCAAAGCCCATGTCGCCGGCACCTGCACAAATGAGTCTGGTTCCTTCAGCGCAGCAATCAGTGTTGTTATCGCATTCTTATCTCCGATCTTACCCAGGGCATCAGCCGCGGACCAGCGGACGTACCAGTCCTGATCGTTCACGGACTGTATCAGGGGCTCAACGGCACTGCTGTCACCGATTTCCCCGAGTGCCCAGGCTGCTCTCACCCGGACAAACCAGTCCTTGTCCTTCAGGGCTATGATGAGAGGTCCGACTGCCGGTTTTCCGATGAGCGTCAGCGCCAGGGCGCTGTGCCACCTCAGGTCGCTGTCCTTTTCCTTGAGCAGATTGATAAGGGGTTTAACAGCTGCTTCTTTGAACTTGGCGAGAATGATTGTTGCACGCCAGCGGACATCATAGTCCCTCTCCGTCATCGCACGGATGAGGTGCGGGATGGCGGGCTCTCCCATCCGTGCAAGGGCAATTCCTGCAAGCCACTGAATGTCTTTATCCTCATCTTTGAGAGCCTTCATCAGGGGTTTTATTGCATACTCACCAATCTCACCAAGGGCGAGGGCAGCACGCCATCGGATGCCGAGGTTGGTATGCCGCAATGCCTTGATGAGGCTCTGGAGGTCCATTCCGCCTTTGCTGTGGAAAGAGTAAATTTTTACATCGGGAACGATAGGTCTGGTCTTCAAGATTCCACATCCATTGGCCCGTCCTTCATCGAGCTGATAATAGCACACACACGGAGGATTGACCCCAGCTATCATTACCTCTGTGAAGATACCATATCAAGGGAAAATTTCGTCCATGTTGATGGTTGACGCCGGTCTATTTGAATATAACTATCTGAATAGAATAAAGGGGATCTGAGGATCCTGCAACCTCAAAGGCAGCAGATCAGGCTTGATCCCATCACCCTTCATCGGGACATCATGCCAATCTATATCCGCTTTCGTTCTCTACCAGATTGTGAGGGGATCGTATGGCAGGACAGGAAGTATCAGTCCTTATTGGTGGCAGAGCGGGGGACGGGATCAACAGCGCCGGGGGAGTGATCGCCCATTTCCTCAACCATCTTGGTTATTTTCCGTACCTCTATTTCGATTATCCGTCCCTGATCCGTGGAGGACACAACTTTGCTATCATCCGCGGTTCTGAAAAACCGATCGGGGTTCACCGTGATGTGGTGGATTTTGTACTGGCGCTCAACCAGGACACGGTTGCCCGTCATGGTGCGAGGTTTCACAAAAAGACGGTGGTGGTATTCAACGCAGATGTTGTCCATGCAGAGGGGCAGGGGGTATCGGTCAAAAAGATCCTCACAGACGAGAAGGCTCCTGCCATCATGGGTAATTCTGCAGTGATTGGTGCATTTGCAAAAGCTGCAGGCATCCCCTGGGATACGGTTAATACGGTTTTTTCTGCACATATGCCAAAGGGCGCTGATCTCAACCTTCGCGTGGCCCTTCGGGCATATGATCAGGTCAATACCGTTTCTCCAGTAACCTCTCTGGGAGATCGCCGGCTCTCCCTCATCAGCGGAAACGAAGCGATAGGGTTGGGGATGGTTGCGGGAGGGTTATCTGCCTATGTCTCCTATCCGATGACTCCGTCTTCAAGCCTCCTCCATTTCCTCGCAGATAACGCCAGTATGTTCGGGATCACCGTCGTTCATCCTGAAAATGAGATCGCCGTGATGCTGATGGCACTCGGGTTATCCTATGGCGGCCAGCGGGCTGCGGTAGGTACATCAGGCGGAGGGTTCTGCCTGATGGCCGAAGGGCTTTCCCTCGCCGGTATGGCGGAGATCCCCGTTGTGGTTGTGATGTCCCAGCGGACAGGGCCTTCCACCGGTCTTCCCACCTACACCGCCCAATCCGATCTCCACTTTATCCTGAACGCAGGCCAGGGAGAGTTCCCGAGATTTGTGGTCGCGCCCGGTAATGCACAGGAAGCATATTTCTGGTCTGCAGTGGCGATGAATATTGCAGGGAAGTACCAGATTCCTGCGTTTATCCTTGCCGATAAAACCCTCTCTGAAGGAGTATACGGAGTTGACCCTTCAAAAATTCAGAACGTCAGGGTCGATGAGCCGCTTTCCTGGGATGGGACTGAACCTTACCGGAGGTATGCTGATACCCCAACAGGGATCTCCCCGGTAACGTTCCCTGGTACAAAAGGGGCGGTGGTCAAGGTAAACAGCTACGCTCACGATGAATATGGTATCACGACCGAAGATGCGGGTTCTGTCATGCAGATGAGCAACAAAAGGATCCGGAAAGCAGCTCATCTCTTGACGGAAATGGAGACCTTTGAAACCGTTTTTACCAATGGCTTTCCTGATGCCAAAACCGCAATCGCGTGCTGGGGTTCTGTAAAAGGGGTCTGTTTTGAGGTTGCAGATGAACTCGGGCTCCGGGCAGTACAGCCCGTAGTGTTATCACCATTCCCAAAAGTGCAATGTACCAGTGCACTGAAGGGTATCAGTCACCTTATGGTGGTGGAAGAGAATGCCACGGGGCAGCTCGCGGCACTGCTGCGCCTCCATGGCATATTTCCTGATGCAACGGTTCTCCAGTATGACGGGCGCCCGTTCACTCCCGATCCACTCCTGTCACGAATCAGGGAGGTGATCGCATGACAGAACGTCCGCTCATCACTGATGCCCAGAACACATGGTGTCCGGGATGTGGGAATTTCACCATCCAGCATACGCTCAAAGCGGTACTATCCGACATGGAACGTCAGGGAAAAAGCCTTGATGATGTCGTCCTTGTAACCGGCATCGGTTGTCATGCAAAGATGGCCGATTATTTGCATGTCAATAGTTTCTATGCAATCCATGGCAGGGCAATTCCGGTAGCAACCGGCATCAAACTGGCAAACAAACGGCTGACGGTTATCTGCTGCGTGGGGGATGGCGACGCATATGCCGAGGGACTTGACCACCTCATCTTTGCTGCCAAACGCAACATTGATATCACCGTTCTTGTCCATAACAACCGGGTCTACGGCCTGACAACAGGGCAGTATACCCCGACGTCTCCCCTTGGGTTCAAGGGGCGTTCAACACCTCTGGGGGCACCGGAGTATCCACTGAACCCGCTGGAACTCATGCTTGCCAGCGGCGCTACGTACATTGCCCGGGGGTATACAAAAAAAATGGATCAGCTGAAACACCTGGTTCAGGGGGGTATCGGCCACAAGGGGTTTGCGTTCGTTGATATCCTGCAGATCTGTGCGACGTTTTTCAACATGACTGACTATTACAACACCCATACCTACGATCTGCCAGTAAATGACCGGAAGGATTTCTCCCTTGCCTGCGAAAAGGCACGTGAATGGGACTACAACCGTGAAAACCCGGTTGCCCTTGGTTTATTCTACCAGCGGTCGTTCCCGACATTCGAGGACCGTGTCATCAGCGAACCTGTGCAGAAGCCTGACAGAACGGTGGCCATCCGGGAATTTCTCAAGGCACACCAATGAACATGGCCGGCGATCGAAAAAAATGAAAAAAACACTTTTTCTGGTTTGGTGAAACTCAGGAAATGAGGCCCGCAGTGGGGTTAGGTCCTTCAATCAGGAGATCGTTTCAGGCGGAACGTAAGAGTTCCGGATTGAGGCTCTTACTGATCCCCCTTCTTCTCTATATCGTATGGATGCTGGAGACGTACCTGCTGGAAGGGAGTGTGGGCCTTTTTATGCATTTCCAGCCCCTGTTTTTTCTTCTTTATACGGTCTTTGCCAATAGTATTGTGGGAACCATTATTCCGGTCATGTGTCTCCGGTCGGCCTTTTTGAGCGGTGCCGTGAACATGTTTCAGGTCGGTTTTCGTTCCCTGCGTCGCACGGTGCTTACTTCAGGACTGACCGCACTTTCCGGTTACCTGTGCCTTGTCACTTTCACCCCGTTTGGTACATACCGGATCGCCTTGTTCAACGCATTTGCGTTCATCATCCCCGTAGCGGTTGCAGAGGTGATGATCTGCTGGGTGCTTATTGGCACCCATGTTCAGGCATATATCCGAAATGGTAGTGCTGCAGTCTCAATCATCCTCGGAGTGGTGACGACGGCCTTTCTTTTCGGGATCTCCTTTACGGCCCATAGTCCGCCGCTCAACCAGCCGGGTGTCCTCCTCCTTCTGTGCGTCATCGGTGCAGGAACAGCGCTGTTTTTCTTTGCAGTGCGGGATGTCTACACATCCGTGATATTTGTCGCATGTGCAACATTGCCCGTGATGCTGCAGCGGGTCGATCCGGTAGTTATGAGTGAATTCATACCATCGGTGTACGGAGCCGCGGCACTCTCGCTGGTATGCCTAATCGGCTGTCACCTGTACCTGTTCAGAAATTTCCGGACCATCAGGGTTCCAGCGTAAACACGTGGTTTCCCGCAGGTAACCACATATGATTTTGGTCAAAAACGATGTCGTAGTGCGTGGGGGGATATAAAATTAAAAATATATCCTGTTTTCGCTTAATTCGTTACCGGTCCCTTCGGATGGTATTCTTTTATCGTTGTTTGTTGCCGGTACCCGTGAATGACACGGTCAAAATCACGGTAATCAACGATATAGATGTGGCGGTCAATGAGCGTCGTCATATCCCTCTTTTTTGGCGCTATAAGGGGCGAGAGCCAAGAGAGGCCTTCCAACTCACCAACAGGGTTCACGATATCTGCCATCTGATTGCTCATTAATACGTGGAGATCTTCTTCCACAAGGAAAAATTCAGCGCCCGCAATGTCCATTGCCAGCCCCCTGCCTGCCCTTTTTAAAATTCCGGCATTTGAGTAGGTTTCACCGATTGCTTTCCTCATGGAGTCACCACATACCAGATCCCGTGCAAGTATGTAAAGATGGCGTCAGACGCTTAATTATTGTGCATTTCAGAAACAGACAAATTTTACCGGTTTTTTTGGGCCGCGTAATATTATATTTTCAAGCGCTCTTACGAAATGATGAACGCACCGGCAACCCAGTCACACTCCCTGATCACAGGCAGAACGGGTGGTGGATTTCAATACGATTATGTGAACACAATCACAGGATAATATATGCGAAATGAGGCAAAGTTCTGGTTTTTTGTGGCAGGGTTCGTGATACTTGCGGTTGTGTTTGCCGGCTGTTCGGGCGAATCATCCCCGGCGACGACGGTTCCCCCCACCACAACCGTTGGTGCAAAATTTATCGCCGGGGACATCATTGCCAAAACGGCATCTTCTATAGACACTTTCTGGCTCATCGTGAAATATGATTCAAAGACCGATAAATACGAACGCGCCCTCACGTTCAAAAAATCTGATGGAACCTGGTACCGGAATGACGATAAGACAGAATTATCCGATCGTTCTGTTACAGAAAAAATCTATCCATCAAAAATCGCGCATGTCAGTTCGTTGCTGGAAGTACCTGTTATAACAGCCACAATGACTGCTGCATTGACTACTACACCAATACCAACGACAACAACCACCCTGTTCCCGGCGCCGACCGTACTCAACATCACACCGAATTCCGGTATAATTGGTGCGACCGTGAACATTACCTCTCTCACCGGTGCCAACTTCCGGACAGGTGCGACGGTCAAACTGGTTCGGGGGACATCGTATATTACCGGGTCAACGGTCCATGCGGTCTCTGCATCTAATATCACCTGCGTGTTTGTCATCCCGTCATATGCAGACGCGGGTGCATGGAATGTGACGGTGACTAACCCCGACGGACAATTTGGGAAGCTGATCAATGGTTTCACTGTCATAAATTCCACTGCCACGACGCAACCGACCAC
>CAZVFG010000002.1:4580-8153 GCA_964626125.1 uncultured Methanoregula sp. | reverse complement strand
ATCACAACACAAATTAATTATGTGAATTAAAGGAATGGATACCATGGTGTACTAACATGAGATATTCTCTTCTCATTACAGGTATTCTAATCATCGCGGTGCTCATTGCTGGTTGTTCCGATCAGTCCGGATCCGGCACCGCCACTCCACCTCCGACAGCGATGGTAATCCAGCCAAAATTTGTTGCGGGCGATATTATCGCAAAGACCCCCACGTCGACCGATACCTTCTGGCTGATCGTGAAATATGATACAAAGACCGATAAGTACGAGCGGGCTCTGGTCTTCAAATCATTACAACAAACCTGGTTCCGCAAGGACATCAAGAACGAGACCACCGAACGTAGCCTGACTGAGAAGCTCTACCCTGCGAAGGTATTCCATGTAACCTCCATTGCAGCGATCCCGTTGAATACACCAGCTACAACGGTAACAGTCACACCGACTCCCTCAGGCCCTGCACCAGTTATTTCGGGCATTACCCCCAATGTTGGCACGATTGGGTCCAGTGTTGATATTTCAAACATTGCGGGCAGAAACTTCCAGCCGGGTGCAACAGTAAAATTATTTGATGCGGGCGGTTCTGTCTTTCTCGCCTCTAATGTTCTGGTGACTGATACCAAGATCACCTGCGCGTTCTATCTCAGTGGGGCAACTGCAGGAAAAGCCGATGTCGTTGTCATAAATCCCGACGGGCAATCGGTGACCCTGACCGACGGGTTCACTATCAATGAACCGGGACCGATCATCACTACTGTCACCCCCCATGAAGGGGCGACAGGGCAGATAGTACCCCTTACCATTACCGGGAGCAATTTCAAGGTTCCCGCAATAGTCCTGTTATCGAACCTCAGTGCAGAGATTAAAGCCGAAAATGTGCAGGTAAATTCCGAGACCCAGATCACCTGCGTCGTCATAATCCCGAAGGGCACAGCAACGGGCCCCTGGAGCATCACCGTGCGGAATGCGATCGACAAACAGAACGGGACTGCACTGAACAAGTTCACCATCACCAGCGCCACATAATACGTCCGGTACCATATCCCCCGCAAACTTTTTTCTGGATCCGGTCTCCAGATGTACAGGTAATGCCAGAACCCTTTGTCTCATCAGTTCTTTTTGAATGGGTCATCCTCCCGCTGCTCATCTTTTCTGCCCGGATCTGCGACGTGAGTCTAGGGACGATCCGCGTGATCTTCATCTCCAAGGGGATCAAATATCTCGCCCCCCTGATTGGTTTTTTTGAAATAATCATCTGGCTTCTTGCCATTGGGCAGGTCATGAACAACCTGACGAACCCCGCATCCTACATCGCGTATGGCGGCGGGTTTGCAGCCGGGACATTTATCGGCATGCTGATTGAGGAGAAGATCTCGCTGGGGCTCACCAGTGTACGGATCATCACAAGCGAGGACCCGGCAAGGCTTGAGGAGTACCTGCGCTCCCAGAACTATGGTGTGACGGCCGTTGATGGCGAAGGGGCGGCAGGGCAGGTGAAAATAATCTTTTCCATCATCAGGCGGCAGGACCTGACGGATGTGGTTGACGCGATCAAAACGTTCAACCCGGGCGCATTCTATTCAGTCGAGGACGTAAAATCCGTATCCGAAGGGGTATTTCCCGAGGAACGCAGGAGGTTCCCCATACCGTATTCCGAGGCGCTCAGGTTCTTCAGGAAAAGCAAATAAATCCGGAACCATCAGGACTATCCGGGATACTGTGCCCATGGTTTTTTGTGCACCATCGAAATAATTATCTTACTCTCCCCATGTAATCTCTAAAAGAATTTTTGGAAGGATTTCATGGACCGATTCAAGTGTACGATCTGCGGGCATGTCTATGACCCGGACATTGGAGAACGGCTGCAGAATCTTCCGGCAGGCATTGCGTTTGAAAACCTGCCGCCGGACTGGCAATGCCCGGTCTGCTGTGCGTGCAAAGATGATTTCCGGAAGGTGTGAGGGGAATCGTTATGGTTGCACGCGAGGTTTGCCGTGATATATTCTGGGTGGGCGCACTTGACTGGGACCGGCGGCTCTTTGACGAGCTGATCCCGCTTCCCCATGGTACCAGCTACAATTCCTACCTTATTAAGGGGAGTGAAAAGACCGCACTGATCGATACCGTTGACCCGACCAAAGAGTATGAGCTTATCAGCAACCTGGTCAAACTCGGCGTGGAAAGGATCGATTACATCATCGCCAACCATGCCGAGCAGGACCATGCGGGATCGCTCCCGATGATGCTCGAGATCTTCCCCAACGCCCAGATCGTCACGAATGAGAAGTGCCGGGATCTCCTGATCGCGCTCCTCCACATCCCCCCCGAAAGGTTCAGGGTCATCAAAGACCTCGAGGCCCTCTCGCTTGGTGACCGGACCCTTGAGTTCCTGCTGACCCCGTGGACGCACTGGCCCGAGACCCAGGTCACCTTCCTGCGGGAAGACAGGATCCTGTTTCCCTGCGACCTCTTCGGCTCGCACATCGCGACAAGCGACCTGTTCATGCAGGATGAACGGACAACCTACCTCTCGGCAAAGCGGTATTACGCAGAGATCATGATGCCGTTCCGTGCAAGCATCAGGGGATATCTTGAGAAGGTCAACGCACTTTCTGTCGCCGTGATCGCCCCCAGCCATGGCCCGATCTACCAAAAGCCGCAGTTCATCCTCGATGCATATGCGGACTGGACGTCCGATGCCGTCAAAAACGAGGTTGTGATCCCCTACAGTTCGATGCACGGCAGCACCCAGAAGATGGTTGACTATCTCGTCGATGCGCTGCTTGCCCGGGGTATTAAGGTACACCCGTTCAACCTCTCGAAGACCGACGTGGGTGAGCTTGCGATGGCGCTCGTTGATCCCGCCACCGTTGTCATCGCGACGCCGACCGTCCTCTTTGGTCCCCACCCGCAGGTCGTATATGCCACGTACCTTGCCAACCTCCTCAAACCCAAGGTGAGGTTTGCCTCCGTCATCGGCTCATACGGCTGGGGAGGAAAGGCGGTGGAGACGATTGTAAAGATGCTGGACCACCTGAAGGTGGAGGTGCTTGAACCGGTGATGGTGCGGGGATTGCCAGACGAAGCAGCGATGCGGGGCCTTGACCGGCTGGCAGACGATATCTTAAAGAAACATCAGGAGATCAGGATCACATATCCGGAGAAAACTGTATGACAAAACTGTTTGAAGTATACAAGTGTGAGGTCTGTGGAAACATCGTAAAAGTCGTCCATGCATCGGGGGGCACGCTGGTGTGCTGCGGCAAACCGATGACACTCCAGCAGGAGAAGACGGCAGACCAGGGCAAGGAGAAGCATGTACCGGTCATCGAGAAGTCGGCAACCGGGATCCTTGTGAAGGTCGGGTCCGTCCCCCACCCCATGGAGGAGAAGCACTTCATTGAGTGGATTGAGGTGCGCAGCGGAAATAACGTATTTAATAAGGGATTAAAAGCGGGAGAGAAGCCGGAAGCGGAGTTCTGCATTACGGACACCAATGCAAAAGCCCGGGCGTACTGCAACGTCCACGGGCTCTGGACCAACCGTCCCTGACCGTTTCATTCTTTTTATTATT
>CAZVFG010000002.1:2909-4480 GCA_964626125.1 uncultured Methanoregula sp. | reverse complement strand
CCGCCAACAGGATGATGATGAAACAGATCGCCCTGTATGGAAAGGGTGGGATTGGCAAATCCACGACCTCGGCGAACCTTTCCGCAGCGCTCTCCATGCAGGGATTTGACGTCCTCCAGATCGGGTGTGACCCAAAACGGGACAGCACCCGGATGCTGATGCATGGCAGTTTTATCCCGACTGTCATGGACCTTGTCCGTGAACGGGGGGAGGCGCAGGTCTCCCGCGAGGACATTGTGCACCGGGGATTTAACGGGATACGGTGTGTTGAAGCAGGGGGTCCGGAACCCGGTGTCGGATGCGCTGGCAGGGGGATCATCGCAACGTTCCACCTGCTTGAGAAGTTCGGGGCTCTCTCCGGCGACGTGATCGTGTATGACGTGTTGGGCGACGTGGTCTGCGGGGGGTTTGCCATGCCGATGCGGGAAGGCTATGCGCAGGAGGTCTACCTCGTCACGTCCGGTGAGATCATGTCCCTCTATGCGGCAAACAACATCTGCAAGGCGATCCGGCGCCTCTCGCAGCGCTCAAAGAGCACCTGCCGGCTCGCAGGTGTCATCTGCAATGCCAAGAACATGCCCCGCGAAGGCGAGCTGGTCGGGGAATTTGCGCGCCGGGTCAACAGCAGGCTCGTGCAGTATATCCCCCGTGACAGGGCTGTCCAGATAGCAGAGATGCACAAGCAGACCGTGATCGAATATGCCCCGGATTCCGAACAGGCGGAGCAGTACCGCACGCTCGCGCAGCGGGTGATGGAGAATTCCGCCTTCACCATCCCGACGCCCCTTGAAATCGATGAGCTCGAATCCCTTGCACTCGAATACTTCTAGGTACGGGGGGTGCACGCTCACCGGGGCGCTCTCTGTTACCACTTCTGTTTCCGGCAGCGTCAGCATCATTCACGGCCCTCCAGGGTGCGCCCACCACAATTTTTCGCTCCTGCATACGACGGCACTCGAACATGACGGGATTGATGCCCCCCAGATCCTCTCAAGCGGCCTGCTGGAGAACGAGATCATCTTCGGGGGCGAGGCGGCGCTGGAACGGGCGCTTGGCGGTGCTGCCTCCCTCGACCCGTCCTGTATTTTTGTCCTTTCGACCTGTATTGCAGAAACGATCGGGGATGATGTCGGGGCAGCCTGCCGGGTGGACCGGGGCATCCCGGTCATCCCGATCCCGACCGGAGGATTTCTCGGCGGCGTTTTTGAGAAGGGGGTGAATAATGCTCTCTGTACGATAGCGGACACTGCAGCTCCCGCCACCACTGACGGCACCGTCAACATCATCGGGGAAAAGAATCTCGAGTACGAAGTGGAGGAGAACTATGCGGAACTCATTCGGCTGCTGTCGGTCCTCGGGCTTTCGGTCAATATCCGGTTTGTGCACCGTATATCCCCTGATGACGCAGCGGTGCTGGGCAGGGCATCGTTCAACATCCTGCGTGATCCGGGCGTGGTGCCTGTCGGCAACCACCTTAAGGTACGCTTCGGGACGGCATACCATCCGTCATTTCCTTCCGGGCTCTCCGGCACGCTCAGGTTCATCAAAAAGGTGGCTGCAGGATGCAGGGT
>CAZVFG010000002.1:0-2809 GCA_964626125.1 uncultured Methanoregula sp. | reverse complement strand
GGATGCTCCACCGCTGGAGGCGGATGATCAATGCCTGAGTGCACCAACCCCCTCTGGCCCTGCGCAATGACCGGGGCAGCTGCCGCCCTTGCCGGCTTTGACGGGATCACCGTCGTCATCCACGGGTCAAGCGGTTGTTATTATTACCCCGCCACGCTGCTGCATGCACCCCTGCAGGGGACGTTCATTCTCGAAGAGGAGGTCGTCTTCGGGTCAGAAAAGCGACTCCTCGAGGTAATCGGGGAGGTGTCGGCACCCGGCACCCGGGTCGCGGTCGTCACTACGTGCGTGCCTTCTGTTATCGGTGAGGATATCCGGGGGATGCTCGCTTCGCACGATGTCATCCTTGTCGACAGCCCGGGAATTTCCGGCGATTTCGAATCAGGATACCACAAGGCGCTTGGCTCTCTTAAGCCCCGGGTCGACGACCGGGCCCCGGGAATCAACATTGATGGCGTATGCCTCTTTGACCCGTTCTCTGCCGGAAACGTGCGGGAACTCACCCGGCTCCTCAACAATGCCGGTCTTGAGGTTGCGACGGTCTTATGCACAGACACGGTCGATTCGGTGTGGCACTCCTCCCCCCTGACGATCGGAACAAACAGCGACCTTGCAAGTGGTGTCGGGAGAACGCTTGGTGGCACGCTCGGTTTTCGCGAACTCCGCAATACGTTTAAGAAGATCGGGGATCGTGAGGATGGGGCGGATATCGGGCCGGTGATGCAGGAGATTGCACACAAAGAGGAGCACGTCATCCAGGTCTGCGATAAGTACCTCCGCAGGTTCGACCCGCCCCGTGCGGTTATTTTCGGCTGGGCGTCCTATGCAGGGTTCGCCGCATCGGCACTCAAAACCTACCTTGATGCGGACATTGCCTGCGTCGGAACCCGTACCCCCGTCCTGCCAAATGTTCCTTTCTGGTCGGAACAGGTCAACAGTCTCTCCCGCGTGCGGGAACTGGTCAGCGAGTGCAGGCCTGACCTTGTCATCGGGTCCTCGTTTGAACGCCCGGTCAACCCGGATGCGGCATTTGTCGGGCTTACTCCGCCCCTCCGGGGAACGGTGCGGCTCACGTCTCCGCCAATTGCCGGCACCGAGGGAATACTCTATTTTATGGAGGGGGTGCTCAATGCCTGCATGGACAGGAACCGGAACCGGCACATCCCCGCCAGTGCATAAACCCTCACACGAGCACGCCACGTCTTTTTGATCGCCCGCACCCTTCACTTTCACGCCGCGCAGATTGAACCCTTAAATACCCTTTCCGGCAACGCCATATATGACAGCAGGTCTCGTGTATGATGAAAAAAGCCGGATATTTCCAGAGAACAGGGGGCACCGCGTACGATTCTGACGGCAAGCCCCATGAGTTCATCGAGCTGCATATCCTGGGGCAACGGTATGCAATCCGGACTCCGGACCTCGCCCGGGCAATCGCGGGCAGGGTCCATGTTCAGGTTGAGTCCCTTGCCTATAACTGGAACTATTACCTCGGTAGGGTGAGCGGGCTTGCACAGGTGTCGGCATCGGGGAAGGCACTGAATATCGACCTCTTCGGAGTGGGTGATTTCACGGTTTCACTCGCGTCGCTGCGGGCGGTGCAGTACGGCAGGCACCGGCTCGCGGTGGTGGTCCAGATCCCGGAAACACCGTACCAGGCACGTCCCAGAAAATATCCCCTTGGTCAGAAGCAGATCAGCGCACTCGCGTAACGAACCGATGACAGCCACTCCTTTTTCTTTTTCACCACCCTGTATCCCGGCAATATCGTGCAACATTAATACTGTCACAGACAGATCCTGTATCCAGTGATCAACTCCATCCTTTTGCATCCGGGCACACGTGCAGAACGATGTGTCGAGAGGTCGGACCGGCATGGAAGCATCTGACGAAATATTCCGTGAGATCGTGGAACAGCAGCGGGACCCGGTCGTCACGTTCACGCCGGAAGGTCGCCTCATCTACGTGAACCCTGCGTACTGTGAGCTGGTGGGGAAAACAAAAGAAGAACTCTCCGGCGGCGTCTTCATGCCGGTCACCGAGCGGCAGTACGCGGACGTGATCGCCACCCAGCTGGTGAAGCTGTTCCGCCCGCCGCACGCATGCCATGTTGAGCAGTGGATGATGACACGGAAGGGGATGCGGTGCATCAGCTGGTCGGCGAAATCGCTGCTCGACGCGACGGGCTCTGTCCGTGCCATCATTGCCACGGGGCGGGATCTCACGCAACAGAAACAGCAGGAGAAAGCGATCCAGAAACGGGACCGCGAGCTGATGCTGGTCGTGGAGAGCGGGAGGGGGATGTACTACACGCACACGACCGACCACGTCATGGACTACGTAAGCCCGAGGATCCGTGCACTGCTCGGGTGCCGCCCCCGTGCCGGGAAACGGCTGTGGACCGATTACCTGACTGACAATCCTGCCAACGCTGCGGGGCTCCAACGGACACTGCGGGCGATATCGTCCGGCAGGCGCGAACCCCCCTACCGGCTGGAGCTTTTGACCGGGGACGGGGGCACGGTCTGGGTGGAGGTCAACGAGATACCGGTGGTCAGGGACGGCAAAACCGTGGCGATCGCCGGGTCCCTGACCGATGTGACCGAGAAAATGCAGGTTGAGGAAGGGATGGCGGAGGCAGATATCCTGATCAAGGGGTCACGTAGCCTGAGATATGAGGGCATCAATAACGCTGAGGACCAGCGGCACGGTACGGAGTTCCTGAAATCCCCGGTCAGTTATCTCAAATCGAAGTACACAAAAAAGGAAAAAAGGGCAGAGCAGGAAGAAGAGTTCGAGATCGCCTGAG
>CAZVFG010000001.1:0-54492 GCA_964626125.1 uncultured Methanoregula sp. | reverse complement strand
GCGCCTCGGCAAGTGCGATCCGCTTTGCATCACGGACGGACTCCGCCGGTTCCATCGCGTTGAGCACACGGTTAACCCCCCACGAAAGATTGATTGCAGTCGGGCGGGTCGCGGCAAGGAGGTTGCCATGCCGGCGCACTTCGGCAAGAAATACTGTAAGACCTTTCTTTTTACAGTTCATTGCAGCAAGTGCTACGCCGAATGCCCCTGCAACACCCAGCGCCGGGGCACCGCGAACTTCAAGCCGCCGGATTGCTGTCGCAAGCTGTTGTACAGACCTGCACTCCACGATGATCAGGTGCCCGGGAAGTTGGGTCTGGTCGATATAGCGGATGCACTCTTTCTCCGGGTCCCATGCAATGGTGTCCGGTATACTCATGCGGGTCATGTCCTGATCGCGTCAATGAACGCCAGCATCGCTGCAGAGCCTGCCTGCGCTACCGTATCCGGGATATCTTTGGGCGCCGTGGTCGTGCCGGCAACATAGATGCCCGGCCTGATCGTTGCGACGGTTTCTACAGCATCGTGCACTGGCTTGATAAAGCCGGTCTCCTCGACGGGGATCCCGAGCCGTTCTGCGATTTTTACCGTATCATCAGCGGGGCCGATGCCCACCGATAATACGACAAGGTCGGGGTGCAGTACGACGAGCTCGCCGTTCTCGGTATCCTCTACCTGAACGATCATCCCCTCCCTGTCAATCAATACGTCAGATGGCATTCCATGCAGGAACCTGATTCCCATCGACTTCGCCCGTTCAAAATATTCCTCGTATCCCTTACCGTAGGCACGGATGTCGATATAGCAGATCGATACCTCGGTTTCGGGCTGTTTCTCCTTGATCAGCATTGCGTTCTTGATCGCTTGCATGCAGCAGACACAGGAGCAGTACGGGCGGTCGATGGTCATATCACGGGAGCCGACACACTGGATAAAGAGAACACTTCGGGGAATCGCCCCATTGCTCAGTCGCATGACTCTCCCTCCAGTGGGGCCGCTGGTATTGATCAACCGCTCGAGCTCGATGCTCGTGATCACATCAGGGAGCGCGAGGTGACCGAATTGTGCTTTTTTGCACGCATCAAAGACCGTATACCCGGTTGTGACAATAATGCTTGCCGCAGGGATTCTGATCGTTGTGTCATCCTCTTTTTCTTTGATTGCGTCAAGCCCGCAGATATCATAGCACAACCCGCACTCGATACAATGATTGGCATCCTTGATGACAATATCTGGCACAGACTGCGGCTGCGGTTTATAGATCGCCTTGCGCACGCCGATACCTGCGTCGAACCTGTTATATACTTCCACGGGACAGACCTGGATGCAGTCCCCGCACCCGTTGCAGAGGGACTCGTCAACATATCGCGGGTGTTTTTTGATTGTTACCGTGAAGTTACCCACTGCCCCCTCAATTGCCTCTACCTCAGCGCACGTATAAATTCTGATATTTTTGTGACGGGCGACCTCCGCCATTTTGGGTGACAGGATGCACATGGAGCAGTCATTGGTGGGAAAGGTCTTGTCCAGTTGGGCCATATGACCTCCTATGGACGGTTCACGCTCAATTAAGTGGACAAAAATCCCGTGGTTTGCAAGATCGAGCGCTGCCTGGATGCCGGCAATACCTGCACCGATAACAACCACGTCACCCATGGGCATACTCCATTGCCAGCTGCACATACGACCGTGCATTGGAAAGGATGTACTCTTTCTGGGTGTCGGTCGTCTGTTTGAGTACTTTACCGGGGATACCAACGACAACAGAACCCGGAGGGACTTCCGTTCCTTCGGTGACGACGGCGCCGGCACCGATGAGCGAACCGGAACCGACTTTTGCACCGTTGAGGACAATCGCGCCCATGCCGACCAGCACCTGATCACCAAGCGTGCACCCGTGCAGGATCGCCCCGTGACCTACGGACACATTGCTGCCGATGATCACCGGGTACCCCCTGCTCGTGTGCACGACGCAGTTGTCCTGGATGTTTGATCCCTCGCCGATAATGACCCGGTCCTTGTCAGCCCGCACGACGGCTGAAAACCAGATGCTCACATTTGCCGTGAGCGTGATATCCCCGATGACCGTTGCGTTGGGGGCAACAAAAAGCGGGCTGCCGACGACCTTTCCATCCATACCCATAATACTATAGGAAATTAACGTACAGACAGCATGAAGGTTATGGTAGGGGGCACGTTCGATCCCCTCCACGACGGTCACAGGAGTCTGCTGGGGCGATCATTCGAGCTTGCCGGGAGGGAAGGGCAGGTCGTCATCGGGCTCACCACGGATTCCTTTGCCAGTCGTAAAGTACACCCCACCCGCACGTTTGACACCCGCAAAAAAGAGTTAATTGATTTTATATCAGACCAGAACTTCAATGCTGACTGGATCATCGAACCGCTCAATGACCAGTACGGTTCTGCACTGGACGCGGATTTTGACGCGATCGTTGTGTCAGAGGAGACCCTGCCAGTTGCCATGGAGATCAACAAACTGCGGCGTGAGCGGGGAAAAAAGAAGGTGGATATCCACCAGATTACCTGTGTGCTTGCCGAAGACGGGCGCTGGATCTCGTCCACCCGCATCTGGCGGGGTGAGATCGATGTGCACGGCCGGTTGATTACATGATATGGCTGGTTAAGTCTTTTGTTATCACCCATTCACAGTATGTGCAGTGAAGCCCTTTGGGTGTCACGACGAATCTGCTCCGGATCGGCTCGTTGGTGTTGGAGATGCAGCCGGGGTTTGGGCAGCGGACAAGCCCCTCGATCATATCGGGGATTTCAACACCTTTCTTTTCGCAGACCTTGTAGTTCCTGATGATGTTGATCGTCGCCCGCGGAGAGATGAGCGCAATCCGGTCCACCTCCTCTTTTGAGAGCTCGCGGTTGCTGAGCTTGACGATATCCTTTTTTCCCATCTGCCCGCTCGGGACGTTTGTTGCAATGGAGAGTGATTCGGTGGTTGTTCCGGTAATACCAAGGATTTTGACCACGTTGAGCGCTTCACCGGCGGCGATATGATCGATCACGGTGCCGTCTTGAATGCGGCGGACCAGCAACCCCTCGTTTTCAGGGTTCTCCTGCTTTTTCATTGCATCACCTGCAGGAGCATTGCCATCCTCACCGGGACGCCGTTCCTCGACTGTTCAAAGTATTTTGCATGGGGAAGCAGGTCAACACGCGGATCGATCTCATCAACACGGGGGAGCGGGTGCAGGACGATCGCGTGTTTTTTTGCTCCGGTTAGCAGTTCGGGTGTGATCCGGTAACTGGAGGTAACGTTGAAGTATGACGCAGAGTCAGGGAACCGTTCCCGCTGGATCCTTGTTACGTAGATGACATCGACCTCTTTGATCACGTCACTGATTTTGTCATGTTCCGTGATCTCCATCCCCTTTTCAGAAAGGTCCGTGTGCAGGGATGTGGGGAGCTCCAGTCCCTTGGGAGAGATGGTATGAAGCCGTGCATGGTAGAGCGAGAGCGCCGAGGCGAGGGAGTGTGCGGTCCTGCCATACCGGAGGTCCCCGATGAGGGCGATGTTGATCCCATCGAGTTTCATCGACTGGCGGATGGTGTAGAGATCAAGCAGTGTCTGGGAGGGGTGTTGCCCCGCACCGTCACCTGCATTGATCACCGGTACGCTGGCGAACTGTGCAGCAAGCCGGGCAGCCCCCTCTTTTGGGTGCCGGATCACGATTGCGTCAGCATACCCGCTCACCACCCGGATGGTGTCTGCGAGCGTCTCACCCTTTGCGATGGAACAAGCCTCCACACTGCCCACTGAGATGGAAGTGCCCCCGAGACGAGCAATCGCTGCCTCAAAGCTCATGCGGGTCCTTGTGCTGGGCTCAAAGAAGAGCGTCGCAAGGATCTTTC
This sequence comes from uncultured Methanoregula sp., assembly GCA_964626125.1. Classification (GTDB taxonomy): domain Archaea; phylum Halobacteriota; class Methanomicrobia; order Methanomicrobiales; family Methanospirillaceae; genus MVRE01. The sequence goes on along the minus strand of CAZVFG010000001.1, from coordinate 50,610 downwards.
CATACAGTGCTTCATTATCATATTTCTGGGCGTCGATTCGCTTTGCATTGTCAAGCAGCCGGTCGATCTGCCGCCGGTCAAAATCCCCGATCGATATTATATGCCGCGTCACCACTCCTCCACGAATCCCTTCCTTTTACATAGTTTTGCGCGTGCGATATTACGTAACTTTCGGCACCTGTCCGCCATGACCCCTGCTGACAGGAATGATATTATCCCATCCGTGAACACTTTTATATATACTATCCTTAAAAAAGAGGGAGAAACCCGTGCATATTCCCATAGCGCGACCGGTCATCGGTCAGGATGAGATTGCCGCAGTGAGCCAGGTTCTTACCTCCGGCATGATTGCCCAAGGGGAAAGGGTTGCCGAGTTCGAGCAGAAGTTTTCCGATCTCTGTGGCACCACCCATGCGGTGGCAACCAGCAACGGGACGACCGCGCTTCATGCGGCACTGCTCGCTGCAGGGATTGGGCATGGCGATGAAGTGATCGTGCCTTCGTTCTCATTCGTGGCTACGGCAAGCAGCGTATCCATGTGCGGCGCGACGCCGATTTTTTGCGACGTGGACGAAGTGACTTTCACGATCAACACGACACAGATTGAAGAGCGGATAACTCCCAGGACAAAAGCGGTCATCGGTGTTCATCTGTTCGGTCAACCCTTTGATGTCATGGGAATTCAGCAGGTCTGCGAAAAACACAACCTGACCCTCATTGAGGATGCAGCACAGGCACACGGCGCGAGTGTCAATGGAGAAAGGGTCGGAGGTTTCGGGCACTTAGGATGCTTTTCATTCTATGCAACCAAGAACATGACAACGGGTGAGGGTGGTATGGTGACCACGAGTGAAAAGGCAATGGCAGAACGGCTCCGGCAGATCATTAATCACGGACAGACAGAAAAGTATCTCCATACCCGGCTCGGGTACAACTACCGGATGACCGACATGGCAGCAGCGATCGGGCTGGTTCAGCTGAAAAAGCTGGAAAAGTTTAACGCACGAAGGCGCAGGAATGCCGGATATCTGACGGCAAACATCCGGTGCAAGGGTGTGATCACCCCAACCGTAATAAACGGGGCTCACCACGTGTATCACCAGTATGTGATCCGGCTTTCAGAAGAGTTCCCCATGAAACGGTCTGAGTTTGTGGATTACCTCAAGACCAAGGGTATCGGGACAGCGGTGCACTATCCTCTCCCAATTCACCGCCAGCCGATGTATGCGATGCAGAACGACCCTGATCCCTGTCCCGTCTCCACAAAACTCAGCTCCTGCGTCCTTTCCCTTCCGGTTCATCCAATGCTTGACGGTAAGGAACTCTCCTATATCTGTGATGCCATCAACAGGGTGGGATAAATGGACGTCGGTGTGATCGGTGTCGGGACGATGGGGAAAAACCATGTCCGGGTTTATTCGGAATTGAGGAATATCGGGGCTGTTGGTGTATATGATATCAGCCAGAAAGCCGCTGCAGAAATTGGTACACAGCACGGTGCCCAGGTCTATGGTTCAGTTGAAGAATTGCTTAAGCATTCGGATGCGGTGAGTATCTGCGTGCCGACACAATTCCATGCCAGGATTGCGCAGAAGGTTTTTGCAGCGCAATGCGCAGTTCTGATTGAAAAACCGATCTGTTCCACGTCCGTTGAAGCAAAAGAACTGATGAAATCAGCGCCGGATGGTATTACAATTGGTATCGGTCATATTGAGCGGTTCAACCCCATTGTTGGTGAAATCCGCAAGATCGTCAATGAACCTTTTTATATTGAGATGAAACGGCACAACCCTGCCTCGGCACGGATGAAAGTGGGCACGGTAGTTGAGGACCTGATGATCCATGATATTGACATCCTCCAGCACATCCTTTTTGAAAATGTTCCCTGCGATCTCCACACCGTTGGCAATGAAGATGTCTGCAGTGTGCTGTTGAAGTGCGGAAATATCCCGGTCTCACTGTCCGCAAGCAGGAAATCCTCAAAGAAGATACGGCTGATCTATATCGAACAGGAGGAGTTCACGATCGAGGGAGATTTCATGACCCAGGAGATCACTATCTACCGCAAACCCGGACAGTACCGCCTGGAAGCTGAACGCTACGTTCAGGAAAATATCATCGAGAAGGTGATGGTGAACAAGCTCGAGCCCTTAAAACTCGAACTCGCAACATTTGTCGATTGTGCGAGATCGGGACACCCATTCCCTGTTACACCTGACCAGGCGATCCGCAACCTTGAAGTCTGCGAATCGATCCGCAGTGGCTTCTGCTAGTACGAAAGGAGCGTCATGTGACACTGGAATCTCTCTTCGATAAACGGGGCCCGATGAAAAGGATCGGGGTTGTCGGGATGGGATATGTTGGCATTCCCGCCGCAGCCCTCTTTGCGGCATCGCCACAGTTTGACTTTGTCTATGGGTTCCAGCGAGATTCCCCTTTGTCGGGATACAAGATTAATGCGCTGAACCGTGGCGAGTCCCCGATGAAAGGTGAAGAGCCCGGCCTTTCCGGTCTTCTTAAACAGGTCGTCTTGTTAAAAAAATTTTCCTGTACATCGGACTTCTCAAAGATAAAAGATCTCGATGCGGTCACAATTGCGATCCAGACACCATTTTTGAACAAGGATGACCTGATTCCTGATTTCTCCGCGCTCAAAGAGGGGATCTCACGAGTCGGCAGGCACATCTCACCTGGTACGCTTATCGTGCTTGAGTCCACGGTTACACCGGGAACAACCGAGGGGTTCGTACGCACCATCCTCGAGCAGGAATCCGGGCTCGCAGCTGGTGTTGATTTTGCCCTTGCCCATGCACCAGAGAGGGTGATGCCAGGCAGGCTGATCAAAAATATCCGCGAACACGACAGGATCGTTGGCGGGATTGACGATGCGAGCACGCAGCGGGCGGTGGAGCTCTATATGCCGGTTCTTACCACCGGGAAGGTCATACCAATGACGGCACGTGCAGCCGAAGTGACAAAGACAGCAGAGAATACGTTGCGTGATCTCCAGATTGCCGCGATCAATGAACTTGCGTTATATTGCGAAGCGATGGGTGTCAATGTCTATGATGTGAGATCCGGCATCGACAGCCTCAAAGGCGAGGGCATCACCCGCGCCCTGCTCTTGCCTGGTGCAGGAGTCGGGGGACACTGCCTGACGAAGGACACCTACCATCTGGAGCGGGGAGTTCAGATACTGGGTAACGGAACACTCGATTACCCGGCAGGCGAACCCTCGCTCTTTGTCGTTGCACGAAAAATTAATGACTTCATGCCAAATCACATGTTCAATCTCACGGTGAACGGGTTGAAACGAGTGAACCGCACCCTCAAAGGGGCGAACGTGGCAATTCTTGGCTGGGCGTTCCATGCCAATTCCGATGATACCCGCAACACCCCTTCAGCACAGTACCGCGATCTCTTTATGAATGCGGGAGCGTCGGTCATGGTGCACGACCCGTACGTCCCGGGCGATTCCGGCGTCTCCATCTCATCTGACCTTGATGATGTGATTAAGGGTGCTGATGCGATTGCCCTCTTCACCGCCCACCGTCAATACCGGGCTCTCGATCCGGTGAAGATCCGGAGGCTGACCGGAAAGGATCACCCTGTCATTGTCGACGGGCGCAATATCATCGACCCCGACGCGTTCATTTCGGAGGGTTTTGTGTACAAAGGGATCGGGCGGGGCGACAAGAACGGGCATGCGATTGTGGAAAAGTAGAGAATGTATTCATCCCTCCTGACATGGTGTAGTGGATGATCGTGATTTTAATCTCCCTGACCAAGAACGGGTATTTCCGGAAAGATTCAGGCAATCCCACCCGCAGTTTCTGAAAAATCTTCAGGGGGGGTCACCCAAAATATGTGCCCGACCCCCTCCCCCCCTCTCACCCTCATCTGCACTCACTTTCCCGTCATAAAATTATACAAAAACCGGGCCGGAAAACAAGTGGGGTTGAAGGGGGTCGTACCACTTTTTGCGGGTAGGGGGGTCCCCCATACCCCCGCAGATCAACCATCCGCACGATCACGGCATGCAACATTTCCACGCCGGTGATGTTGGGAAAAATGAGAAGACTGGTCGTCCGGAAAGGTACGCGAAAGGAGGTTGCAACCATACCTGCGTGACCCCTGTGACCCCCCTGCCCGATGATTTGGTATGAGTGGCACAGCCTGAAAAATCCGGCTCTATAGCATCATGCCCAATGGCGAGATCGCGTTTCCGGCTCTTTTAATTTTGTAATAACTGAACACGATCTCTATCTCCTCGCAATCGTCACATACCCCGAATGACACACTGACGTCGACGGCCGCGTCCCGCGCTTTGACCGCGTCATTTCGCGTTCGATCAACTCGTGGGTATGCACTTCGGAGAACCGCTCCTGTGCACAGTCCACTACAGTCCCCATCTGTTCAAGGAATGGCGTATAGCAGGCAAGGTATCCCCCGCTGGATAAGAGAGAGAAAGCGTGCTCAATATGGGCGCGTTCGATCTGCATGTCAAGGTGCACGACATCATATCTGCCGTCAGCCAGAAGCACGTCACTGCTGACAACCTCGACATTGTCAAGCCGTGCGTCAATGAGGTTCTTTCTCGCAAGCGTGGCAAATTCCTCCCGGATTTCGTAACTGGTGACCCGCTGTGCGATCCCGCCGAAGTAAATCGCAGCGATGCCGCTCCCCGTCCCTGCGTCAAGCACGGTATCGTTCCGGTTCATGCCGGTACCCGCGATTACCAGCCCGATGTCCTTGGGGAGCATGGGAGCGCCGGAGCGCTTTGCGTGCGTAAAAAAGTCGGTCGGGCGGGGGATGCGAACAGTAAACCGTGCACCGGTATGGCTTGTTATGAAGTCACCTGCCGATGCGCCTACAAGAAGGGAAAGATCGACCTGCCCCTTATCAGTGGAGAGCGTTCCAGCCCCTGCACGCACATAGTACTCCCTCCCTTCACCCACGAGGAGGACCCGGTCGTTTGGCTCAATCATGGTTCGCAAGGCGGAGGATCGCTTCGGCAATATCCCCTTTGGTCGCAATCAGGGCTGCTTTCGCTGCAGCCTCAGCGACGCCGGCCTGGGAGGCGACCATGGCAATGTCGTCTGCGGGGATCTCCGCCACAGGTTCCTCAAATCGCGGCTGCCCGACAATCTGGTAGGTGGTGACCCCCTGCATCGTCATGGCAGTCACCTCAGCCGAATCAAAGATGTAGTTTCCCTGTGCAGTCCTGATCACGATCTCTTGCACGTTGTCGATCGGCTCAACATTCATGCCAAGCTTCTTCATCATCGCTTTCATCTGACGCGGGTTGACGTTTCCGGGTAACATGTTATGCACTCCCCTGCCGTACTTTTACCGCTCCACCGTAATTAAATGCCAGCATCTCCTCCCCCGAGAGCATCGCAGTTCCGCAGGCGACCAGCCGGTCATCACCGCTGACCACGAGCACCTCATCGCCGGCACGGATCCGGGGGTCGGCGGATACCACGTGCTTTGCAAAGGTGTTCTTTCCCTGTGCCATAAACTCCGCTACATCGTCGCGGATGACGACCCGGTAGCCTGGTGCGGGGAGGATCGCATGGAGACGACGGGCCCCTTCAATGCCCAGCGTGAGCCGGCCGTCACGGGCACGTACTGTCGCAAGGCGCTTTCCCTCAAAAAGGATCTGGCGTATACGCCCCGTTGTCGACAGGATAAACTCACACCCGTCCGGGAAGAGAGCCGTTCCGGCAAGACCCCCGAACTGGTAGTCAGCGATGGTCTGGACCCGGCGCACCAGACTGTTCTTTGAGTAATCTGTTGACACGGATGACAAACTCCTGTTCTGCAACTTTCGGGATAAACGCGCCCGCCGCGATCCGGTGCCCGCCGCCCCCGCCGCCATACTCTGCGGAGGCATCGCTGATCGCCTGCTGGAGGTCAATGCCACGGGCAACAACGCGCTCTGTCGTGCGCATCGAGACCTTGGTCAGGTTCGGGTCCTCCGGTACCGAGCACATAATCAGAATGGGCTTTGCACTGTTCAGTTTCGAAAGGGCCATACCAGCGCCGATGCCGACAATCGTGTCGGGATATTTTGTCCCAACGTGGATATACTGGAGCCATTCAAGCTCGGTCACTCCGGTATCAAGGATATAACCGAGCAGGTCGCGGATAATGGCGCGGTGGTTGTTGAGCATATGCTCTGCTTCACGGTAATGGCTGCCGCGATCCCCCTTCAGGATCGCACTCCCGACATGGGGGCGTGCCCACCTGCCACAGGCATTGAGCAGGGTGGCGTATTCCTGTGCATTGCGCAATGGGGTTCGGACGGGTTCATCGGGGAAAGAATAGGTCTCAGCGAGCAGCCTGTCGACCGGTTCACCATTGGCGATGAGTTGTTCTGCGAGCGCTGAAATGATCGTGCGCTGGTCAGAAAGAGTATATTCCTCCCAGACCAGCCAGCGCCCCTCTTTTGTCTGTTGCCTGATCCCGAGCCGGCGCAGGAACTGCTTTGCACCTTCCGGGTTGTTGCTGATGCCCCTGATGAATGGGTCATCGTTATAGGCAAGCGACAGGTAAAGCGGGCGGGTCGCGGTACCGTAGCAGTTCAGGTCCCGCAAGCGCACCTCCACGTTCCGGTGCTTTATTCCGTCATTTACAATCACATCCCGTACAGGTCCGACAAGCCCGCACGTCTCCCGCGCCATCATATCACCGACGTTGCCGATGATTGCCGTCTTCGCCAGGTCAGTATTTTTTGCATCCATTGCCTTTGCGATCAGGTATGAGACACCGGCAGCGCTCATCTTCTGATGACCATAGGGCAGGCAGTTTACCTGCCGGTACTGCCGGGTGCAGGGCTGGCTGACGTGATGGTCGACAATCAGGATCTCATTCTCTGAAAAACCGCGTTTTTCCAGAAGGTTCTGCTGTCCTGCACCGAGATCGGCCAGGATTTTGAATGAATGATCCGATGGCAACTGCGGCATCGTGAGCGGTTCGAGCTGGCGGATAAAAACCGAGCGGTGCGGGATTTCTGCACGGGCGATCGCCTGCGAGAGGATGGCTTCGCTTGCGATGCCGTCCGCATCGATATGGGATATGATGGTTATCTCACCTTCCGCTGTGATAGTCTCCGCAGCGGCTCTCACATCATCACAAAAACCCATCCTGTATATTATTTAGGACTTCATACACATGAATTGTACTGGCAATGTGGCGGGACGGTATCGAAGAGTTTCTTGAACGCGGACTGATCTCTCCAGCCCGCATGCGGGTTGTGGACAGGAACGCGGTTGCACTTGGAGTAAGCGGGATCCAGCTCATGGAAAGTGCGGGCAGATCACTGGCAGATTCTGCCCTGTGCGAGCACCCCGCCCGCGTCCTTGTTCTCTGCGGGCGTGGAAACAATGGAGGCGACGGGATGGTTGCGGCACGCCACCTCCAGTGCGGGATCTCTACGGATGTCTGTTATCTGGATGGTGCGCCCCGATCCCCTTTGTGCGAGCATCAGCTCCGGGCGCTCACCCACTGCCGGGTCGGGCTCCATCCGATGCAGTGCCGTGAAGATGTAATGAGCCGGCGACAACTGTTCGAACAGGCTGACGTTATCATCGATGCATTGCTTGGTATCGGTGCTTCCGGTACCCTGCAGGAGCCACTTTTGGCATGCATCGACCTCGGCAATGCATCAAAAGCGCTGATCATCGCTGCAGATATACCAACACCCGGCATGCGGGCAGACCGGATCTGTGCCTTCCACCGCTCCAAAGTCGATGGATCCACCGTCGTGGACATTGGCATTCCCATAGAGGCCGAATGCTGTGTCGGGCCTGGTGAACTTACCCTGCTCCCGAAACGCGGGGAGGACGCTCACAAAGGAGTGGGAGGGGAGGTGCTTGTGATCGGCGGGGGCCCGTACCAGGGTGCACCATACCTCGCCGGTCTTGGCGCGCTTCGGGCGGGTGCCGACATCGTGCGGATTGCATCCCCCGTCTTTGAACCGGTCCCCGATTTGATCTACGAACCGATCGGTGCCCGGAAAATCGGGATGGAACATGTCGATCAGCTCATCGCGGTCATCAAAAAAGCAGATGTGGTCGTCTGTGGCAATGGTCTTGGCAAAGAGAGCCACGATGTCATCTGTGCCATTGCACCCCATTGCACAAAAGCGGTATTCGATGCCGACGCCCTGCAGCTCCCGCTGCCCGTGGCGCGGGGAGAAACAATGTATACTCCCCATGCCGGGGAGTTTACCAGGATCACCGGGATTACCGTCGACAACAGCCCTGTCAGGCGGGCGCGTGCAGCAAAAGAAGCAAAGCTTCCGGGCACGGTGCTCCTCAAAGGGCCGACCGATGTGATCACTGATGGTGATCGTGTCCGGTTTAATCGCACCGGCTCCCCTTCCATGACGGTGGGAGGCACCGGGGATGTACTTGCCGGTGTCGCCGGTGCCCTTCTCTGCCACGTACCGGCATTTGAAGCGGCATGCATCGCAGCATATGTGAATGGCAGGGCAGGAATGCTGGTGGAGAAGGAACGCGGCGCGGGAATGCTCGCTTCCGATCTGGTCGACCGCATCCCTGCCGAGCTGTTTGGAAACGGGAGGTTCTGATGGCTGAGTTCTCGCATATCAAAAATGACCGTGCACAGATGGTTGACGTGACTTCAAAAACTGATGTCACGCGTGAGGCAGTTGCCAGCGGAAGGATCTACCTGCGGGACGAGACATTGCGGGCGATCCGCGAGGGAACCGTGATAAAGGGCAATGTACTTGCCACAGCGCGGGTCGCGGCGACGATTGCCATCAAGGACACCTCGCGTCTCATTCCCATGTGCCACCCGATTCCCATCGGTGCTATTACCGTTGATTTTATGGAAGGAGACGGGTTCATCGAGGCGACCGTGCGCGTGAAGTCACTGGGAAAGACGGGGGTGGAGATGGAAGCGCTAACAGGTGCTTCCATTGCGCTCCTCACGATCTGGGACATGGTGAAGTCGGCTGAGAAGGACAAGGACGGGCAGTATCCAGCAACAAGAATTTCAGAGATCCGGGTTCTTGAAAAACGCAAAGGCAACTGACGCGGCAGAGCACCCGAGTTTTTTTATAACCTGGCAGCCATACTATTAAGGAATACGGGATGCGTCCCGTAAAGGAATGTGGCCCGTTTTTCGGGCTGAACCTGAAGGTGACAGTACATGGTCAAATCGATGTATGCCTATGTCAGGGAGGCATGGAAGAAGCCTGACAAGAGTGATGTGAAAGCGCTTCTCTGGGACCGGATGCAGGTGTGGCGCCGCGAGGGAAGCGTCGTCCGTGTCGAACACCCGACCCGCATCGACCGGGCACGGGCGCTCGGCTTCCGCGCCAAGCAGGGCATTGCCGTCGCACGCGTGAAGGTCCGCAGGGGGGGCCGCCGGCGCTCGCGGTATGTCCGCGCACGCCGTTCCGCACGGATGGGAAAAAACCGGATCACTCCCGCAAAGAGCCTGCAGCGAATCGCCGAGGAGCGCGCGTCACGCCGGTTCCCGAACATGGAGGTGCTGAACTCCTACTGGGTCGGCCAGGACGGGAAGCTGAAATATTACGAGGTTATCCTCGTTGACGGTCACCACCCGGCGATCAGGAGCGACCGGAAGTTGTCCTGGGTCGGGAATCCATCACACCGCGGGCGCGCCGAGCGCGGTAAGACCGCTGCCGGGCGCCGGGGCCGTGGCATGGGTACACGTGGTATCGGTACCGAAAAGACCCGCCCGTCCATCCGCTCCCATGCAAACCAAGGCAAATAATCTTATCCTTTTTTCCGATAATATCCCATCATGAAGATCACTGACGCCTGTGTCTTTCCCCGCCCTGCCGGCGATTCATCTGTCCGGCGTATGGCGCTTGAGGCACACGGCCTTGGGTTTGACAGCATGATTGCAGTTGATACCCCGGCGTGCGAGTATGCTGGTGTGAATGTGGTAAGCGGTGTAGTGATCCGTGATGTTCCGGTACAAGAAGTCGCATCCAGGGTGAAGCGCTCAAAGGAGACCGGTGCGATCGTATCAGTACAGGCAGGTGATAACGGGCGGAACCGGACGGTGCTGGGGATACGGGGGGTCCATATCCTCCGTGGGATCCACCGGACTGACCGGTACTCGTTCGACCACGTGACAGCGAAGATGGCGGCAGATAACGGGGTTGCCATTGATATCAGCCTCGCGCCTGTCATCAAAGAACGCGGGGTGGTGCGACAGCGGGCACTGGAACGGTATCATGATGTCATCCTGCTGTACCGGAAATTCGGTTTTCCTCTTGTTATCTCCACCCATGCCCGGTCGGTTCTGGAGATGCGATCGGTTCGCGAATTCAGTGCACTGGCCTCGGTTATCGGACTGGATATCCCTGATATGGAACGGGCGCTTTCGAATGTCGGGGTGTTACGGTCACCACGCTCCGCAGTCCGGGTGATCCAGTGACGTCCCGTCCTCCTACACTGCGGGAAAAACGCAGGTACATGCTTCTACGAACCGAGCCTGCAGGCACCGTCCCCGATCAGAAAGAGCTGTATTATGCCGTGCATGAAGCGGTGTCGTCGCTCTGGGGAGATGCCGCAGCTGCCCTGATCCACATGGCGGTCGTCACAGCAGAGCATGGGTACGTGGTCGTGCGCTGCCGGCGGGGGACGGAACGTGAACTAGCTATCGCGCTGACGACGGTAATTTCCTGTGCCGGTCAGCGGATAGCCCTGCGGACGCTCGCCACATCGGGGACGATCGAGAGCCTGCGGGAGCGGATGGCAATCCTGCGGGCACCAGAAACACCTGTTGTCCCGCCTGATGAGTGCACCATTGATGGGCGGAGCTACGAGGTCTGCCATTGTTCAGGTCAGAAGGTTGATGTAATTGAAAAGGGATTTAAAAATACAACACGATTCTTTTTGACAAGAGATGATCTGGAGGATATCTGATGCAACCACAATACCAGATGGGATACGATCGGGCGATTACCGTTTTTTCACCTGATGGCAGGCTCTACCAGGTGGAATACGCACGGGAGGCTGTAAAGCGCGGGACGACCGCAGTCGGGATCAAGGCAAAGGACGGCGTCGTACTTATTGTCGACAAACGCGTGAGCAGCAAGCTGCTCGAACCCTCGTCAATTGAAAAAATTTTCAAGATTGATGAACACATCGGTGTCGCCTCATCAGGGCTTGTTGGTGATGCACGGGCGCTTGTCGATCGTGCCCGGATCGAGTGCCAGATCAACCGTGTCTCCTACGATGAACGGATTGAAGTCGAGGCGCTTGCAAAGAAGCTCTGCGACCATATGCAGACGCTTACCCAGTACGGTGGGATCCGGCCGTACGGCACCGCGCTCCTGATCGCCGGGGTTTCCGATGGAGAGTGCCGGCTTTTCGAGACTGACCCCTCCGGTACCCTCCTCGAGTACAAGGCAACAGGCATCGGGATCGGGAGACCCGCTGCGATGAAGGTCTTTGAAGAAGAATATACTCCTGATATGGGGACCAAGGATGTCATTTTGCTAGGCCTGAAGGCGCTGCACTCCGCTACTGAAGGGAAGTTTGATGTCGATACGGTTGAGATCGGGGTCATCAGCAGGGAAAAGCCCGTCTTCCGCAAGATGACCAAAGAGGAAGTTGCCGCATTTGTAGAACAGTTCAAGCAGTGACCGGCTATGATCCCGCTGGATAAGACCGTAATAGCGCGGCTTGAGAGTTACGGGGAGCGCTTTGAACTACTCGTTGACCCGAACCAGGCAGCAAAAGTCCGGCAGGGGGAGAAGATCGATATTGAAGACGTTGTAGCCGCACTCAATGTCTTCTCCAATGCTTCGCGCGGTACCCGGGCATCCGAAGAGTCACTCAATAAGGTCTTCCATACCACCGATTTTCCCACGGTTGCCCACCGGATTATCGAAAAAGGTGAGATCCACCTGACCGCGGAACAGCGGAGGCACATGATCGAGGAGAAGCGCCGGCAGGTGATTACATTTATCTCGCGGAACGCAGTCAACCCACAAACCGGGCACCCTCACCCTCCGCAGCGCATCGAGATGGCCATGGAAGAGGCAAGGATCAACATCGATCCATTCAAACATCTCGATGAAATGGTCAAGGAGACGGTCAAAGCGCTTCGTCCCCTTCTCCCTCTCCGATTCGAAGAGCTCAGGATTGCGGTGAAGATACCCGCTGATTTCGCGGGACGTGCATTCGGGGACATCTCATCTGCCTCAACGATTGAAAAGGAAGAGTGGCAGAAAGACGGATCATGGATCTGTGTCGTGCGGATCCCCGCCGGAATCCAGACCGAGTTCTATGACCTGATCAATAAGATTACGAAGGGTGAAGGGGTCGTAAAGATCCTCAATCAAGTATATTAATTGTCACAACAAACAGTATAGGACATACTGGTGGTTATTTTCATGGCGGGTTCACATCAGACAGCAAAAGGAAAAGTGACCGGAAGTGCGGGGCGCTTTGGATGCAGGTACGGAAGGTTCACCCGAAAACGGGTCGCAGATGTCGAGAAAATCGCACGTGCATCCCACCGCTGCCCACAGTGTGATACCATCGCAGTACACCGGCAGGGAACCGGCATCTGGGAGTGCCGGAAATGCAGCTACAAATTTGCCGGCGGTGCATACCAGCCAATGACCCCGGCACTGCGCATTGCGCTGCGCACGATCGATCGGACCCTTGAGAAGGACAAAAACGGTTCATAAGCCGGGTCAACCATGGTCAGCTCCTATAAGTGTGCACGGTGCAAACAGAAAGTTGAGATCGACATCAACGTCCGCTGCCCGTACTGCGGGCACCGCATTCTCTTCAAGGAACGCGGGGCTGCAATCAAAGAGCTCAAGGGGCGGTAGCGACACCGCATCCTGAATACCAGCATCAGATCCATACCTTTTTTATCGATCCTTTTCTGACTCTTCACCGTGATCGTGCATGCCACTAATGTCTCATGAGGCTGTGTTCCGGTTCACAACAAAAAACGCCAAAAAGATATACCGGGCGCTCCTTCCGGAGCTTTCCGATGAAGTGAACCAGCGGTCAAAGGCACGATGTGTGCTGGAAGCAAATGAGGTGCTCGTCCTGTCAGTTGCCGCAGAAGACTTGTCTGCTATGCGGGCGGCACTCAACATGTACCTCCGTCTCATCAGTGTCGCAGACGAGATGCAGGATCTCGTATAATGGCAGTCATGCGATCATTTTTTTATCATTCCCTGATACAGAGTCTAATGATTACTTATTTTTACCTCGGAACCGTACATTATACTACAACAGGGATTATTTACCACACCCGGTGAACCGGGTACGGATATCCTGAATACTAATACAGATGGAGTGTTCATATGAACAATATTTCACCCAAAGTGCAGAATCAGGTTGCGATGCTCCAGCAGGTGCAGCAGCAGCTCCAGACGATCCTATCCCAGAAGGCTCAATACGAGATGGCAGCACGCGAGGCAAAGCGGGCTGCGGAGGAGATAAAGGATCTTCCTGATGACGCAGCAATGTACATGAGTGTCGGCAGCGTGATGATGCAGAAGAAAAAGGATGTCGTGAACTCAAAGCTTGCTGATAAGGTGGAGACGCTCGAATTGCGGATCAAATCCTTAGAAAAACAGGAAAAGATGCTGCAGGGCAAGTTCGAGCAGCTGCAGGCACAGATCAAGGCGGCACTTGAGGGCAAGGGCGCACCGACTGCGGCTTAGTGAATCTTTTCATTTACCTTTTTTGCGAATTTTTTAAAAAAATTGAATGGATCAAACCCTGCTTGTCAGGTTGATCGCGTTGACCAGTGCCTCGACTGATGCGAGCACGATGTCGTCCCCGCTCCCGCTTGCATCGAAGATCCTGCCGTGTTCGTCTTCGACGGCGATAGTTACGTGGCATATCGCGTCCGAGCCCCCGGAGATTGCCTGGATATTGAACTCTTTTAACTGGACGCGGGCGGGCACGATGCCGAGGATTGCGTTAAGCGCCGCATCGACCGGGCCATTACCGACGCTGGAGTGGACATGCTCCTCCCCGTTGACGGTCGCCTTGACGCTTGCTGTCGGGATCATGTGGTTTCCTGTCATGATTGCGATGTCCTGCAGCGTGAGCACCTTATGGTTCAGCTCGATGCCCATCGTGCTCTCGGAGATCTCGTAAAGGTCAGCATCGGTCACCCTCTTTCCCCTGTTTGCGATTGCTTTGACCTTCTCTACGATCGTGTCAAGCTCGGTGTCACTGGGGCTGATATGGACATCGCTGAGAATCTGGCGCACCGCGTGCCGGCCGACATGCTTGCCCAGCGTAAGTCTCCGGCGGTGCCCGACCATCTCCGGCGTCATAATACCGGGCTCAAATGTCTCGGAGCATTTGATCACGCCGTGTGAATGGATGCCGCTCTCATGCGAGAAGACATTCTCGCCGACCACCGGCTGAGTCGGCGGGATGGCGATCCCCGAGAACCTGGAAACAAGCCGTGAGGTCTCGACCAGACGTTCCATTCTGATTCCGGTCCTGATCCGGTAGATCGATTCCATGATCATGACGCTCTGACCGAGATCCGCGTTACCCGCCCGTTCGCCAAGTCCGTTCACCGTGACCTGCACCTGCGAGGCACCGGCTTCAACCGCGGCAATCGTGTTTGCAACTGCAAGCCCGAAATCGTTGTGGCAGTGGACATCGATAGGGCAGTCAACCTCCCGTGCAATCCGGGTGATGAGTGTCTTCATTCCTGACGGGGAGATGACTCCGACAGTATCCGGCACGTTGATAATCGTTGCACCCGCATCAGCTGCACTCTGGAATACCCGAATCAGGTAGTCCCAATCCGTACGGGTCGCGTCCATCGCCGAGAACATGCAGAGCCCGATATGGTCGCGGACGTAATGGATGATCTCTGTTGAGATCTCGAGCACTTCTTCACGGGTCTTGTTGATCGTGTTGATGCGCTGGATATCGGAGGTCGGGATGAAGACATGCACTATGTCGACATCACAATCGAGGCAAGCGTTGACGTCTGCTTTTGTCATGCGGGCAAGACCGCAGATTTTCGCTTCAAGACCGAGCTTTTTGATGGCAGTAATTGTTTCCTTCTCGGCTTTGCTTGATGCAGGAAATCCCGCTTCTATTGCATGGACGCCAATATCGGAGAGCTGGCGTGCAATCTCAAGCTTCTGTTCAAAGGTGAATGCTATCCCCGGGGTCTGTTCTCCGTCCCGGAGCGTGGTATCAAAAACAGTGACTTCTCCACGGGCATGGCTATCGGTGAAGAAGGCAATCCCCCGCAACGTTCTTGCGAGCCATACCCTATGGTTTGCACGCTGATTATATAAATAACACCGTGATTTTTAAAAACAACGCAAATTCAGGCGGTATAACGATATGTTTAATACCCGATCATCCCTATAGTATGAGCGCAGTGCCCCGCCTTAACTCAGCTTGGTAGAGTGCGCGGCTGTAGTATGGTTTACCGGTTTTCGGTAACTGCGCAGCTACCGCGATGTCCCCGGTTCGAATCCGGGAGGCGGGACATCTGTTTAACCAGAGCCCAGGTAGTGTAGTGGCCTATCATGTTTGCCTGTCACGCAAACGACTCGGATTCGAATTCCGACCTGGGCGTTTGACGTTTTTCCAGTATTAAAAAATCCTACCGGATCTTTTGTGCCGCTGTTGCTGCAATATTCTTCAATACTTCATAATCGGTTGTCGTGCCCCTCATATCGATTTGTTCCAGGACATCCTTCTTGGTAAAAACAATGGTATAAGTCATAATCCCGTAGGGATCATTGGCATCAACGGTTCTCAATGCAACCGTCCTGTCGCCGGTTTTTGGGAATGGAAGTTCCGTAAGTGTGATGGACGTATTTTCCCGGGACAGAAGATTTCCTTTTGCATCGTCAAAAATTATCCCTATACGGTCGAGAGGGTAAACGCTGATCTGCTGCGTAATTCCCGTGATATCATAGTTTTTTACATCCATCCGGTAGAACGCAACATAATATCCCTGTTTCCACCCCTCTTCGCGTGCCAGCGGATTGAGTTCTGCATACGCCACTTCTGAACGCTCCTTGATGATGTAGCCATCCGGCAGGTCAGTAAGATGGAGTGCCATGGCATATGGTTCCACCGTGGCTACTTTGCTTTCCGGAGTTGGTAATGAGGTTGGCGGATTCGTCGGATACCGTGCCGGAGCCCCCTCATCGAGGTAGGAACATCCCGCAGTGATACACACGCACAGGAGCATCACAAGAATGACAGTGTATTTCATGATCCCTGACAACTGTGAGATAAACAAGATAAAATTGTTTATGTTGGAGCAGCGGGTTTAGAACCGTTCACTCACACGAATTGTTGTGATGGCGGAACGTACTGGTGAAAAGACGGCTCGCATAATAAAAGGATTTTGCAGATCAAATACCTGCCATCATGACCCCCGCAGGTCTTTGCATCGATGATGAAGTGTAGCAGAAATGTGTTTTTTTCGGGACATAATGATCGAGAACAGATGATGGGCATAAGGCATATCCTGCAATGAATCCATGGATAATTTTACTGGGCTGTCATTGATCTCTACCACAAATACTTTTTTGCCCCCAGACATACCAGAATAAACGGAGAAAGTGGTAGTATGGCCGATCCCGATATGCACAGTGATGAATCCATAATTTTAAAAACACCGAATGTTTTTGTCAAATCCGTCCCGTTTGAGGCAATCCTCACAAACAAGCGCGTCATTCTCATTGATCGGAAGAAAGATCTTATCCCAGCCAAAGATATCCTGCTCGCAACCGTGCGGGATATCGAGTCTGGCGAGAATGCGATCCGCGACCAGATTATTAACCTGTCGATCATCACCACCACCGGTGAGACCCGCCAGGTGGTTCTCACGTTCTCCCGGGAGGCAGGAGGCAACAGAAAGCGGGAGCGCGACGAGTGGGTAAAAGCGCTGAAGCAGCATACCTCCTCATCGTTCCAGCAGGCAATCCGCAAGGTCATCCCGGTATTCGATCAGGAGCCCCAACCAAAACCACAGGAAACTCCAGTACCCAAAATCGAGATTGCGAGCAAGCCCTCCGCAAAGAAGGAGATCGATGCAGTTCAACCACTCAAAAAAATTGTGGAGACGAGCAATGCCCCGCCAAAACCCATAGAAACGACCTCCCTCCCGGAGGGTTCATTCTGTTCCGCGTGTGGCAACCGTGTCCCGGTTGGCTCGGTATTCTGCAACCGGTGCGGCGCGAAGATCCCCCCTCCCGGTCAGGAAATGATTGTGGAATCGGCAGCCCAAAAAGTACCCGAAACTTCGGTCATCCCACCAGTCCGGCCCGAAGTCCCGCGTGGTATTGAGAGAGCGACCACTCAGGGACCCCCTCATCTCCCAACCGTATCGGCAGCACAACTCGAACGCAAAGAGCGCCCGATTGAAGACGTCATACGGTCGATTGAACCCCTCATTGAAGGATCAGTGCCAAGGAGCGAACCCGCACCGCTTGTGCCTCCACCAACGCCATCCCTTGAAAGTATCATACCAGAAAAACCTGCCGTGGAGCAGGTCAGCGTCCCGCAAATTCCCACACCTCCTGTCAGACCTCCTGCTATCCCCACTCCGTCACAACCGCCGAGGAAGAGGTCGATCTTCCCAAAGCTGTTCCTGCGTAAAGACCTGCCACAACAGCCTACTCCCGCAGGAGCCCCACCCACCTCTCCCCCCCAACAGGGCATCCCACCGCCCGGATCCCGCAAAAATAAGTACATCACCATTGCTTTCATTGTCATTTTCATCATCGCGATCGCAGGGGGGGCATTTGTGTACATGAAATATCTGGGCAGGGCACCTTCTGTTCAGGAACCTGTTGAAACTGCAATACCGACAATACTCCCGACAACCCCTGTTCCTACACCCTTGCCAACAACCGCGCCTCCAGCAACGCCGCCACCCCCCCTTTTTCCTCCCACAGGAGTATGGGTGAAGGTGAGTTACCTCGGAGGATGGAAAGGATCGTTCGGAGTACCAGCGAATCTGCAACAGGTGACCAGCAGCGGTGATCAATTCTATCAGATCCCGGCCGGCGATGGAATCGTGCAGGTATCGATTCAGAAGATCGATGGCTCGGGAAACGAGCTGGTAGTTGACGTTTACAAGAATGGAGCCGTGGTCAAGAGCGGCAAGACAACCAAACCAAAAGGTACCGTTGAGTATTTGGTTGATTTGAAATTAACACCCACGCAAACCCCAACTGCGAAACCAACTGCGGTTAATGCAACCGCCACACAGACCCAGAAACCTACAACTCCTGCCGGAAATGTGACAACGGTACGTACAACACCACCAGCGACCACGACAATTATCCCTACCTGAATCCCCTTTTTTAAGATCTAAAACGCGGAATTGCAATTATTGTAGATATATCCTCCAGCGACAATCTCCCTGACAACCGCGGTGATCTTCGCTACCTACCCATGTGGTGGGGAACTATTTATTAAAAAAAGACAGATTAGGATTTCTTCTCCTGCTGTTGGGGTGCCGGAGCGGTTGTTGCTGTATTTTTACCCTTTCTCCAGCGGTACACCCCGTAGGCAGCCCCTCCAATGATGATAAGCGGGAGGAACGTGAAGATCAGGATAATGATTACATCGATCATACCGAAGAACCCGCTGATACCATCGTTGATTGCGGTGACAAAGGAATGGCCCGTCTCACCGCCGACAGGTTCCGGTTCCTGAAGGGTCACGGTAATGGTCGAGAGGTCAATACGGCTGTTCAGGTACCGCATCCTGCCCTCAATCCGGTCAAGTTCCACCTGCACCCGTTCGATCTGCTGCTGCACTTTGAGGATGTCTTCTACTTTCTCACTCTTTGCCATGATCCGGTTATAGGCATCGAGCTGGTTCTGGTTCGCAGTCTTCCTTGCAGTAAGATCGATATATTCCTCAGTGACGTCCTGTCCTGATGTGGAGACTGTTTTCACTGTGCCGGCTGCTTTGACGCTATCCATCACCGAGTCAAATTGCGATTGCGGGACGCGGAGTACAACTGTTGCCGAGAGCCTGTTGTTGTAGTTTTTCTGGAGGTTTGAGGAGGAAATGTACCCACCCTTTTGTACCGCAAGCGCTTTCAGTGCATCGACCGATGCGACAACATCCTTGACCTCAATGGTCGCCTGGCCGGTTTTGATGATCTTGGTCTCGATTCCGGCCCCCGGCAGGCTTGTCGTGCTGTCTGACTGTTGAAGTGCACTGGTTGGGACCGCCATCGGGTATGCGCTGGATGTTTTTTGTTCAGAAAGTCCGCCCCAGCTCCTGTCCACCTGGCCCCCGGACGGATTCGTATCCCCGCCAGGGACCACACTCTCCCTAACCCCCGTACAACCGGTGGCGGCAACTGCACAGCACACCAGTAAGAGAGCGATGAGTTTGTAGTTCATACCACTCACTCAACCGCAAGAATATATATTTTCATGGTAAACTGCGAAGGGATTCGCAGTTATCTGGCAAATTTCCTTTCTCTTGTTTACCACGTAAGAGTTTTTAATGATACTTCAGGGCTTGCACGCATGTGATCGGACTTAAATAATCCTGCAGGTGATACTTCATGGAGGAACTATGGCAGACGCAAATATACCAGAAAAACCCGAAGGGGCTGAGGAGATTGAGAAACAGGGACTTGAGGGAATGGCTCGCGCACTGCGGAACAGTACTGACCCTCAGGTAAGGCAGTATGCTGCATACCTTCTTGGTCAAGCGAAAAATCCGCGTGCCATCCAGCCCCTCATCGAAGCGCTGGCGGACTTTGACAAGTCAGTACGGGAGCAGGCAACCCTTGCGCTTTCTTCGATTGGCAAGTCGGCAATCGAACCACTTGCCGGTGCGATGAAAGAAAAAAAGTGGGAAACCCGGTACCGGGCAGCGGAAGCACTCGGCAAGATTGCTGATGAAAAAGCGGTACAACCACTCATTCAGGCACTGAAAGACAATCGGGATCATGTACGGTATATGGCTGCAAAAGGGCTGCGTGAACTCGGTGACTCCGAAGCAATCGAGCCCATGGTTATCCTGTTAAAGGACGAGAACAAGTACGTCCGGATGATGGCGGCGCGGGCACTCGGTACAATCGGTGGGAAGAAGGTGAATATTGCGCTCAAAAATGCGCTTGAAACTGAGGAAAATGAGAAGGTAAAAGAAGCAATCACCGATGCAATGAAGTAGCATTTTTTACGTCATCAACAGTTCAACATCACATCATGGAATAATTCTATCATTTTTTTATGGCCAGGTCCATGGAAATTTCCTGTGATTATGGGGATACCGACCGCAACATCGTAACGCCTCTCAACCATACCAGATAAATTCCACTACGTGGGAAGGTTAGACCCGACCCGATGCAAATGACTGTTAGTGCGATTGCAGTCATGAGATTCATTAAATCCCGTCACTTGTCATATCCTGAATATGCAGGGGACATTCTTTGAGGGTACGAAAAAATTTTGAAATTACCGAATCTTGGTCCCCGGTTCGACGGGTTTCAATGGTACAAGTATCGAAGCAGTATCACCGGCAGCGAGGATCATAGCGTTGCTTTCCACGCCAAAAATTTTTACTGGTGCGAGGTTGATGACGACAACCACATCCCTGCCCACCAGATCCTCGGGTTTATAGAACTGCTGCATTCCGGCGACGATCTGGCGCTGCTCGCTGCCGATGTCGACCTGCAGCTTGAGCAGCTTGTTTGATCCGGGCACCAGCTCGCATGACAGAACCCTGCCAGTACGGATGTCAAGTTTCTGGAATTCTTCAAAGCTTACCATGGGGATCCTCTCCGATTTCTTCTCTGCCTCTTTCACGCGCTTCTGGAGGAGGGTGTCAAGCTCTTTGATCTGATCCTCCTCCATCCGGGTAAACAGTGGTTTTGGTACAGGGACCGTGCGAGCCGGCACGGGTTGTGTCGCGTCGCTGATTGGGTGAACAGCGATTGCATTGGTGTACCCCAGCATCACCCAGCATTCCTGTGCTTTTGCCGGCATTACCGGCTCAATCATGAGTGCCAGGGCTTTAATGAGCTGGATGCTGTTTTTAATCACCTTTGCTGCTGCCGCCCGGTCGGTCTTTACAAGCTTCCACGGGGCATTGCCTTGCATATAGGTATTGCCAAATGCCGCAAGGCTCATCACCGCGTCCACCGCGCCCTTGAATTCGTAATCCTGCATGTAAGCATCGACAATCTTTATGCATTTTTCAATCTCTGCCGTTATCGCGGGATCAACCGCACCTTCCGGTATACCGCCAAACTCCTTGTGGGCAAAGAAGAGCGTGCGATATACGAAGTTGCCGAAAATGTTAACGACCTCGTTGTTGATCCGTTCACCAAAAACTTTCCACGAGAAGTTCAGTTCCTTGGTGTGGTTGGTATACGAGAGCAGATAGTAGCGCAGGTAATCGGCAGGAAGTCCCCTGTCGAGGTAATCTTCGTTTGTCCAGACCACGTACCCCCGGGTCTTTGAGAACTTGTGGTCGTCCACCTTCACCATTCCACTCGCGACAATCGCGTATGGCACGCCATAGCCGGCACCCTTGAGCAGTGCCGGCCAGAAGATGCAGTGGTGATAGATGATGTCACCGCCGATGAAGTGCGTGACCCGGTTCTCTTTGCACCAGTACTGCTTCCAGTCCTTGCCTGTTTTTTGTGCCCATTCTTCGGTAAATGCAATATATCCAACAGGTGCGTCCACCCAGACATAGACCACAAGATCGTCGCGCCCGGGAAACTTCACACCCCAGTCAAGTGTCCGGGTGATGCACCAGTCGTGGAGTTCTTCCCTGATCCAGCCTATCGCGTAGTTCTTTGCGTTCGTTGTCCCCTTCACCGTATCAAGATACGGCAGCAGGAAATCCTTGAACCCGCTGAGTTTGAAGAAGTAGTGCTCCTGATCCCGGAACACCGCCTTTGTCCCGCACACTTTGCAGACCGGCTCCCTGATCTCTCCGGGCTCGAGATGTTTACCGCAACCCTGATCGCATTCGTCACCACGGGCAAGCGTTCCGCAGTGGGGGCAGATCCCCTCAACATACCGGTCGGGCAAAAACCGCGTGCACTTCGTGCAGTATGCCTGATGTACTACCTGATTGTACACGTATCCGTTTTTAATGAGGGATTCCACAATTGTGGTTGTACGCTGGTGGTTTGTCGGGTCATCAGTCATGCCGAAGTGGTCAAATTTCACGTACATCCGTTTGAATGTCGTATCAAAATGCTCGTGATACTTCTCTGAAAGTGTGCGGGGTGAGACGCCTGCCTGCTCCGCGGAGACAACAATCGGGGTTCCATGGTTATCCGACCCGCAGACAAACACCACCTCTTCACCAGCCCGCCGCATGTAGCGCACGAAAGCATCAGCTGGAACATAGGTGCGCAGGTGTCCGAGATGACAGGGACCGTTGGTGTACGGGAGCCCGCAGGTAACGAGCAGTGGTGGTGTATCCATGACTACGTTTTTTGGTCCTTATGCGTAATTATACTTGAGTTTGTTTTTTAAAAGGTATTACACTTGAATAGTCCGTGGTCTGAAAGGTGTGTTGACGTATTAATTCAGATAATTAATCTGATTTTCATTTGCCATGGAAGTGGACATTATAAAAGGTAGGAACCGATAGGGGAGTGCCCGGGTTATCAGATAATGCAGCAGGGTGAAAAATTTTCTGTTCCAAAACTTACCCTTTTATAGAAAGAGAACGAGTTTCCCGTATCCAAATTTTCTGTGGTGGTGAACACGAACGATGAACTAAAAAAACTGGTATTGTTTATTGCGATCCTTGCTGTCGCTGCTATGCTGGTTTGTAGCATCCTTTTTTTTGCGATTGTTCCTTCAAACCAGAAAGCAGTGCTAAAGCCGCTTACAAACCAGGATTTGACACAATGTCATCAAAATTGTTATCAGCAAATGTCCCGGTGCAGGGAGAAGTGTCAGACTAACCAATCTGATTCTGAAAAAAATTACTGTTTTTTTAACTGCGATAAGAGGCGTGACGAATGTGCTGTTCTATGTGAAAATATGCGATGCGATGTCTGGAGGTCTTTTTTCTGCCGTCAATTCAGTTCACCCTGCGGTTGCGTGTACTGAAGTAATCTCTTTATACGGGAGGGAAATAACTCCTGTTTTGAAAATCTGCGCTAATTCGAACAAGAAAAAAAACAAGTTACTGAATGACAGGTGCCTGAATGATCCCATGGAAACTAAAATCAGAAAACTGATTTGGGATTCGAGTTAATGTGTTTTTGCATTATTATTTTGATACACCTGACTAGGTATGTGATATCAGTTGTCCTTTGTGGTTTTTTTTATTATTGGCTTGGTTTTTATTGTGTGGGGGCTGTCTTATCCCAAGCAGGTTATACGATCAAAACGTTAATCCTGTAATTAAAACTTATTAACCTTGTGTGAACTCTCTGGATTCAAGATAAGACCATGGCAAAACGACGCATACTTCCAACACGGGGATTCGGTGCAGAGCCCGGTGTGCCGGACATCCCGATGCTCGCAATGTGGGTGGCAGAGCATCGTGGGAAATCCGGCGATCTTATCTCATTTGGCCTCGATCAATCACTCGCCCCACAGATTTCTGCTGGAATCACGCTGCCCTGCGCCGGTGGAAAATTCTATCAGGACCGGATTTTGGAGTGCCTGATTGGTATCCAGAATCATCAGGCAGTCGATGAGATCGGAGTGAGTGACGCGGCAGTCATAAAAGACGCAAAAAATATTGTTGCACAGAAAAAAGGGGTCTGGTGTGCGTTCCCGGCCCCGCACGTCCTTGGGATCAGGGATTCATATTATGATGATGAAGACGAATGGAATGATGCGATTACAGGTGTATACCGCAATCTGATGCGCTCGATGAGGGACGTAGGGATCACGGGGCATGTCCTTATCTGCGATCAGGTTGACGAAGCGGAGATCTCAGCACTCGCCCGGCAGAAGGTCTTTTTCATCCAAAGCAAGCCGGGTCATGAAGGGCTTCAAACCCTGATGGAATACCAGCGGCAGATCGCAGTTGATACAGAACATCTAGAGTTGGTGTTTGATCTTGCAAATGAGTATGACCTTCATCAGATTATTGTACTGAACGCTGACAAAGAATCGATCGCTTGTGCCTTGTCACACCTTGATCCGGATCAGGTGGTGATCGGGGGGTATTGCACAGAAAGCTGCGATGAGTACTGGAAAGACCTTGTTGCATCCGCCATGTATACCATATGACGTATTTCCGGATATTCTCGTGAATTTCACTCTTATCTTATATACCGGAACTGTTTTCATGCTACCACGAATTCAACAGCACTAATCGGGTTGTGATTGGTATAAATCCTGCTTGGTCTTGCCAAACCGCGATCAATGGGATTCGGCGACGGTGACAAACTGTTCGAAATGACGGCTCTTCTTAAAAAGCCAGAAGGTAAACCGTTCGAGTACCGTAAAATTGAACGAACCTCCCGCTGCGTTCGGGTGCCCGCCACCGGAAAATTCACGTGCGATCAGGTGGCTGATCGGGGGAACAGACCGCAACGAGAACCGGCCATCCTTTCCGATAATCACTTCGATATCGGTCTTTCTCTTATCGCGGATGAAATGCGCCGTCTCGCTCGGGTATCCGTAAAGGGGAGCGAACGCGACCCGGTATTTTGTGCCGGTAACGGTCGTGTGCCGGAGGCTTTTTCTCATCATCGATTCCATCTCGGATTTGATATCGGCATTCTCTCTTGTGATCAATTCATCAGAATAGATACCTTTAACAAGGCAGTCCCGCACATGCTCCCGGTTCTTCTTTCGCTGGAGCACCTGCCCGAGCACCGCAGAACGGGGATCGTGGTGTTTCCACAGATCGTAATCACATACGATCCGTGCGACCTCAGCGGCAACCGGATTATCCGGCATCAGGTCGGTTGCCACGATCGCCGTGGCACAGACAGAAGTGTCGATCCGCAGCACCGAGACCTCTTTTTCCACGTGTCCGACCTCATCGTCCCGCCAGCGGTGATGGTCCCGCCACTCAATACGCCACCCATTCTCATGTGCATGGTTCGCGATGTGTTCGATCTCCCGTTGGTATCCCAGGTCTGAGATCGAGAGCAGGTCACCATTCCCCTTGCAGGATGCGATTGCAAAAAAGATCGCGGGGAACCTGCCTACCGAGCTCCAAATGGTGAACACCCCCTCGCCAAACTTCATCCGGTGGATCGCGTCCGCCCCGACAGCGTCAAGATCATTGTGCGTGAGGTGGACAACATGGACGGTTCGTGAACCGACTGCACCAGCAAGGCTTGTCTCATCACTGTTAGGGGATTTCAAGGAGAGCGGCATCAGTATGTGGTACTACTGTCATTGCAGCAGATAAAAAGGAACGGTCACATGCATCACCGAACGAGAACATATCATTTATTAGTCAACAAAAACAACAATTGTATCCCTGCCTCAGTAGCTCAGACTGGGAGAGCGCCAGACTGAAGATCTGGTTGTCCCCGGTTCAAATCCGGGCTGAGGCATCGGTTTTTGCTTGTTTTTTGTTCTCTCATCAGATTGCCCCTCTGCAGTGTAATGGCACGAATATATCGATATATTTTTTATGGTTAAACACCGACTCATTAATGCCATGCTATAGCATAGCATAGAGGAGAGATCATGAAATATTCAGTTCTGTTTATTGCGGTACTGCTCATAGCGACCGCATTTATTGCCGGGTGTACCCAGCAGGCACCAGCACAGCCCAAAGAGGTCAAGATCGGTGCAATTGTATCAATGACCGGTCCCAACAGCAACATTGGAAAGAGCATGTGGCAGTCAGCTGTTCTGGCAGCTGACGAGATCAACGCAAAAGGGGGTATTTTTGTCAAACAGTACAACGCAAAGATCCCCATCGCGCTCGTCCAGGGTGACGATGAGTCCACGCGGGATGGTGGCCAGAAAGCGGCTACCAAGCTGATTACCGAAGATAAAGTGGATATCCTTGTCGGGGGGTATTCCAGCGCGATCACTTCTGCCTACCAGCAGACTGTTGCAGAATACAAAGTCCCGTATATCGTGACGGGTGCATCGAGTCCGATCATCACCCACCGTACGGATATTGATACCAGCACGGTCTTCCACCACTGCCCGACAACCGATGCCTACGGGAAATATACCACGAACTTCATTGACCAGGTAATCCGGCCGGCAGTCAACAAGAAGTTCAGTTTCCCAGCTGACCGCCCGTTCCGGCTCGCGCTGCTCTATCAGGATACTGGGTTCGGCCAGGGAGTGCAGGTTGCGGTCAATGAAACGATCACGAAGAACAATCTGAACATCAAGCTCGTTTCCCAGGAGAAGTTCAAAATGAGCGAGAGTGATTTCAGAACACAGCTGACCGTTATCAAAGCGGCAAACCCCGATGCTCTCTATGTCGCAGCAGCCCCCAACGAGGGCGCCCAGATTGTGCCACAGGCACGGAGGGACGTGGGGCTCAACACGATATTCCTTGCTGTCGAGAACAACGATGCTCCCGAATATTATAAGGGGATGGGGCAGTACGGTGAGTATTCGATTATCGAGAGCCGGTTCTCACCGTATATAGCTCCGACGGGGTCGGTTACTGATGCCCAGAATGCATTCAAGAACAATTACTTTACTAAATGGGGAATGTATCCGGACATGATGGGTGCCTCTACCTATGAGGGCACCTACATCGCAGCAAAAGCGATTGAAAATGCCGGGACGCTGAACAAGGCAGACATACGGCAGGCACTTGTGGACCTCAGGATGCCTCAGCTCATAGAATACATGAAAGACGGGACTATCTCATTCAGTAAAGACTTCAGGGAATCGCAGTTCGATCACTGGATGGAGCAGCTGTATTATAACTCAACCATTGGTGAAACCAGACCGAAGATTGTCTGGCCTGATAACCTCAAAGGCACAGATTTCGTGCTGCCTGACTGGTATAAACCGGGCAGTGCATAACAAAACCAATCATTTCTTTTTCTTTGCGGATACAATTTATTCCGGAAGACAACTTTCATGGCAGAGCTCGAAATATTATTGCAGGTATTGTTCTGGGGCCTGTATGCCGGCTGTATCTACATCCTACTTGCCACGGGGCTCAACATCATTTTCGGCGTTATGAAAGTAGTGAACTTTGCGCACGGCGAATTTCTCATGGTTGGTGCATATATTACTGCAACCGTTTTTTTCCTGACGGGCATTAATCCCTATGCGATAATTCTATTGTCCATGCTCGTGCTGATCGCCATCGGTGCGCTGGTGGAACGGTTATGTTTCCGCCCGATACTGGGGACAAGCAAACTCAATGAGATATTCCTCTCCATCGGACTTATCTACATTTTTACAAACAGTGCCGCCATTATCTGGGGCGATGAGTGGCAGAGCATCAGGAGCCCCTATGCCGGCATTTCCATCCCGGTTGGATCACTCAACGTTCCCTTTGATTATATCATCATCATGGTTGTCACTGCTGCCATACTGTGCGCCCTGTACCTGTTTTTGAAAAAGACAAGAATTGGGAGGGAAATGCGGGCGACCAGCCAGAACCGGAAAGGGGCGATGCTTGTCGGGATCAATGTCGAGCGGATGGATATCCTCAGCTTTGGGATCGGGTGCGCTCTTGCAGCGGCTGCAGGAACCCTCTGGGTGGTGAGCGGGCAGGTTTTCAACCCGTACATGGGATCGATCCCCGCGATCAAGGCATTTGCCATTATCATTCTTGGCGGGCTGGGGAGTATTCCTGGCGCGATTGTCGGCGGGCTGCTCTATGGTATTGCCGAGAACGGGGCGGCATACTACTTTGGCGGAATCTGGAAAGATGCGGTCTCGTTCATCATCCTGATCATCGTGCTTGTCATACGACCTACCGGACTATTTGGTGAATCCGGAGAGTGAGCGAATTGGATCTGCACCTGAAACGCGGTGAACTGGTTCGTTACGGAACCCTCGCCGTGATAGGCATTGCCGTCGTCGCACCATTCCTTTCAGGGAATCTTTACATCCTCAACGTCCTCACCCTCATGCTGATCTTCATCATTTTTGCCTCCGCTTGGAACCTGCTTGCCTATTCCGGGCAGGGTTCACTCGGGCATGCGGCATTCTTCGGTATCGGTGCATATGCGTCGACCCTGATTGCCACGAAAAGTGGCATTTCACCATACATTACCATCTTTCTGGGTGCTGCGGTGGCAGCATTCATTGGCATTCTCATCGGGCTGACCTGTGTGCGGCTCAAGGAATGGTTCCTTGCCATGGTCACATTCGGTTTTGCGATCATTGTCCAGACAATCACGGTCAGTTTCCTCACCCCGATCACTGGCGGCTGGGACGGTATTGCATCACCCCGTCTTTTGAGCCCTGATATTCCCGGCTATCAGCTGATCGAATACTATTCGATCCTTGTCATCACCATTGCCTGCATTCTGTTCATCGGTTATATCATGAAGTCCCGGATCGGACTTGCATTCTCAGCGATCCGGGAGAACGAACTCGAGGCGCGGGCAGCAGGGGTTGATCCGGTAAAATACCGGCTGCTGGCGTTTGCCCTCAGTTCCTATCTTGCCGGTGTTGCCGGGGCGCTTGAAATCCATCATATCGGTTATATCACGCCCGAGATCTTCGGTGTCGACATGTCGTTCTGGCCGGTGACCTACGTGATCTTTGGCGGTCTTGGTACCCTTGCCGGGCCGATTGTCGGGACGATCGTACTCACGATCATCTGGGACGGGCTCAAACTGTTTGGCCTTACTTTTGGCCGTTATATCATTGTCGGCGTTCTTTTGATCCTTGTCATCATCTTCCTGCCAAAAGGTCTTGTAGGTCTCCCAAGTGAGATCCAGAAGCGGTGGAACGCCCGCAGGGAAAAACGAATGAAGGCAGGTACGGGTGTTGTAAAGGAATAATGATATTTTATTGGATTTTGAGACGATCCGGGTAATCAGGAAAAGGTACTATTGCAGTGGCAATTTCGGATATCCCCTCAGATCCCAAGATATGCCTTCTGGATATGCTTCTCGCGCATAAGGTTCTTGGATTTTCCTTCGAGTACAATCCTTCCGTTTTCGAGGACGTACCCCCTCTGGCACATATCGAGTGCATGCCTGACGTTTTGTTCCAGGAGGAGGATGGTTATTCCCTCCTTGCCGAGCCGTTCCAGCGACTTGAATACCTGGGCAACAAGGATAGGCGAGAGCCCGGTGGAAGGTTCATCGAGGATCAGCAGTTTCGGTTCGGACATCAGCGCGCGACCAATCGCGAGCATCTGCTGCTCGCCGCCGGACAAGGTACCTGCCATCTGCTGTTCTCTTTCTTGGAGAACCGGGAAAAGATTGTACACATGATTGAGACTGTCTTTCCAAGTGGCACAACCGCTCGCGCCGAGTATCAGGTTTTCAATCACAGGCATTTTCGGAAAAATCTCCCTTTTTTCAGGGACGAGTGCAAGTCCTTTTTTGAAAATATCATACGGTTGCAACCCGAGAATATTTTCACCCAGAAATGTAATGGAGCCTGTTGCTTTCCTGTTGAGTCCGATAATCGTTTCCACTGTCGAGGTCTTCCCAGCTCCATTCGGGCCTATCAGCGTCACCATCTCTCCTTCATCGACTGTCAATTTAAGATCCCGGACGACATGGATATTGCCGTGAAAGATATTGAGACCGGAAATGTCGAGCAAGGATTCACCACCTCAAAATACATCGAGGTCGCCCAGGTAGGTATCGATCACCTGCTGGTTGTTCACAACCTCATACGGCCTGCCCTCAGCGATTTTCTCCCCATGGTCCAGCACCACAATCCGATCTGATACCCCCATGATCACGCTCATGACATGTTCGATGATCAGAATTGAGGTGCCTTCATCCCTGATCTTTTTGATCAGGCTCACCGCTTCACCGCTCTCTTTCGGGTTGAGACCCGTTGTCAGTTCATCGAGAAGAAGAAGTTTTGGATTTGACGCAAGTGCCCGTGCCAGCTGCACCCGTTTGAGTTCAACGACATTCAGGTTCTTGGTGAGTGTATCATTTTTTTCTTTTGGCAGTCCCACGTAATCCAGAATCTTTTCCGCCTGCTGTTGCGCTTCCTTCATGCTGACCGCATGTCTGTTGCCAAAGAGCGCCCCTACCATAACACATTCTTTTGCGGTAAGGTTCGGGAACGATTCTGCAATCTGGAAAGTTTTGGCAATACCCTTTTTACAGATCGTGTTGGGTTTCAGCCCGGTGATATCCTCGTCGCAGAAGACGACTTTTCCCGCGGTTGGTGAAGTGATCCCCGAAATAACATTAAGAAGTGTTGTTTTACCTGCGCCATTTGGACCAACCAGACCGACGATTTCATCCTTCCCGACATTCAGACTGACACCATTGACCGCCAAAAGTCCTCCGATCTGTTTGGTTACACTATGTACGGCGAGTATGGGGATCACCATGCTAATTTATGACATGGTATACGTTGGCAGGAAAGATTATTAAATTATGCGGGATGCCGTCGAGAAATCAAAATCCAAAATGTACAGAGGACCGGGTTTTGGTTAAATCAGAATTGATGCATTCTATCATTTTTTAATGTTTTGAGTCAATACCGGTTGTATCAAATCACTCTCCAAGGTCACAGCGAGATTTTTGTGTTTTTGCTGGTGGCTTCGGGGTGGGTTCCATGAACGAAATTATCCAGATGCTTTTACTCGGCTTCCTTATCGGGCTCACCGGCGCCCTTGCACCCGGGCCAACCCTGATTGCGACCATTGACGCATCGATAAAAGGCGGATGGACGATGGGTCCCCGACTGACACTCGGGCATATCGCCGTTGAGATCCTGATGGTGATTCTGATTCTCGCTGGTCTTTCCGTAGTTATTGGCGGTTATTCCTGGCTTATCGCAGGCATTGGGGGAATGGCACTTATGGTCTTTGGCATGCTCACCATCCTTGAGAGCCGGCATGCACAGACCATCCTGGCAAAGGGAACCTCAATTAATGAGAGAACCACTGCGCGGCCATTTGTTGCCGGTGTGGTCACCAGCATTTCCAATCCCTACTTCTGGCTCTGGTGGTTTACTGTTGGAAGTGCTCTCATGATCAGTGCATATGCTGGCGGACTCGGTACTGCTCTTGCGTTCATTCTCGGCCACTGGACCGCGGATCTGGGATGGTTTACTCTTGTATCGGTGAGTATCCACCAGGGCAGATTTTTCCTCAGAGAACGGGAATACCGGTGGACACTTGCCGCCTGCGGGATCTTTCTTGTGTTTTTTGGGGGGTATTATCTTACAACCCTCTGGAAATAGCCCGGGTTCGGTTCGTGTATGCTGCAGGGATAGAGAGAATGTGTGGTGCGGTCCGTTTTTTACATCGAACTGAGTGATACTATTCATAAGATCTGGAATGTTATCAGATCCTGCAGGTAACTTTCTCCTCAAAGCGCCAACACTTATCGGGCAGGGCAGAAAATATTGAATGTATCCATGACCAAGGAAGAGATCGAAGATGAGCTGTGTGAGCAGTGCGGGCTCTGCTGCAAGATCTTCGGTGATAATGTTACACCTACAGCTCAGAACCTGTTCTGCTGGATCGAGCAGGAAAGGCAGGATATCCTGCAGTACTTTTCTGCCTGTAAAAGCGATGGCACTTGGGTAAACTGTACTGAACTGAAACCCGAAGAGCTCAGCGATCTCATTGTCGTGGAGATGCGAAACCCGGTCACCCATGATTATCTTCCTGTCTGCCCGTTCCTGCGCCGTCTTGGAAGAAGAAAATACATTTGCGGGATCCATGACATCAAACCGGAGATGTGCTGCACCTACCAGCCATGGATTTGGGGTGAGACCTATTTTAACAAGTGCCGAGCCCTGAAGAAGATGGACAAAAAGAGCCGGTTCCCTCTATAAAGAAAGAAAGCCTGTCAGAACTCTATAATATAACGTTCCCTGCTCCTGTCACGATGTATTTTTATCTCAGATAGTATCAACGGTTCTGCGCGTTTTGTTTTATTAAGTATATATTTTCAGGAAAGGGGTAAATCCCTAAGCGTGCACAAAAAGATGCATAGGAATGCGGAACGATCCATTTTTCTTGCGGTTGTGGAATTGTGATAAGGTGGGTGTAGAGATCTTTTTTACTAACGTCCAATATATTTCCTGAGTGAGGCTTTCCGCTCCGTGATCCAGACCGGTCTCTGGAGAGCAGGGCTTTTCGTCCCTGATTTTTGCTACCTGCTCCTCTGCCATCGGGTTATATCTGTAAAACCTCTTTTCTCTCTCCTTTACGGAGTTGGTTGCTTGGATCTCACAACCACAACTCAAAGGATTGAGGGGTTACTACTTCCTCGTGAGGTACCTTTGGGATATGGAGGGTAAATGTGCTCCCCTGGTTGACGACACTGTCCACACTGATGTAACCGCCATGCATCTGGATATATTTCTTTGCAATCGAGAGCGAAAGCCCGATCCGTTCATACTTACGGCTTAACTGGCCTGAATCAGCGAGCTGGAATGGCTCAAAGATCTCCTCGAGCTGGGCTTCCGTGATACCGATACCGTTATCCCCGATGGCAAGCCGGTGGTAGGTGTCTTCAGCAGAGGAGTTATATATAATCCTTACCTTCCTTGGTGGCGTGGAATAGTTAACGGCATTAGAGAGTATCGAGTCGGCAACAATCGAGATCTTGTGCGCATCACCGGTAAACGTGAGATC
The DNA here is from genome assembly GCA_964626125.1 of uncultured Methanoregula sp. GTDB lineage: Archaea > Halobacteriota > Methanomicrobia > Methanomicrobiales > Methanospirillaceae > MVRE01. Next base: position 17,908 of record CAZVFG010000001.1, on the reverse strand, counting down.
CTGGGGAATGTCACAGAAAATATCTGCCTTCATCGAGTACCCGCTGGCATTGATGATATTTTTTAAAAGTTCCGGCACAGAAAAGACTGAATAATCCATCGGGAGCTTTCCGGAATCGATCACTGAGAAGTCAATCATCTTGTTGATAATCCGTCGCTCGCGGTCCGCACTCTGGAGGCACCGTCCAAGGATCTTTCTCGTCTCTTTGGAAATGCCGAATTCTTCCGGATCCTGAATAAGCATATCCAGGTACCCGATGATCGGCTGGAGGGGCGTGCGCAGCTCATGGGCAACATTAGTGATAACACCGCGGCGCCGTTCGTTGCTCAGTCGGATCTGCTCTTTGAGGCTCTCACGCTCGGAAATGTCCACAAAAGTGATCAGTACTGAGGGTATCCCGCCCTCCATAATCGGATTAAAAAAAAGTGTCGCCCTTTTGATCCCACCCGATTTTGTGATAAACCGGAACTCCGGATTTCCTAAAACCTGGGTTTTCCCCTTCGATCTGGATACAATATCCCTGAATTCCTTCCGGTCATCGGGGTGGACAACCGTCACAAGATCCGTTCCGGTCAGTTCATCGCTCTTGTACCCTGAGAATGCGGTGAATACGGGGTTTGTGCGGATAATCCGACTGTTCCGTATAATCACCATACCGGTAGGCGCAGTCTCCATCAGCAGCCTGTTATGGGTGGAGTACGTGGTGGCGGTCTGCAGAGTGATTTTTTGCTGATTGATATCGATTACAGAGAAGCTCGCGAGATTCCCTGAGGGATTCCCCCACGAGAGACTGACCCAGAATGGATCACCTTTCTTTGTTACAAACCGGGTCTCTATGCCTTCAGATTCGTTATGAGATCCGAATTGTTTCAGGAACCGTTTCAGTTCATCCCGGGAAACGAAGAGCTGGGGGACGGTCATTTTCTTAATGTCATGCTGTGAATATCCCAACATCTTTGCCAGATGTCCGTTTGCGTTGATGATTGATAGAGTATCCTGGTTAAAGAAGACGATACCGAGGTGTGAGTTCTCGAAAATACATCGGTACCGCTTTTCACTGGTTGTTATCTGTTCGGTAAAGTAGGAGACTGCCGCGGCGATGCAGATGAACAGCACCGCCTGTCCCGTAGCATATCCCATGCTGAAAATTTCCGGGAAGAGATAGTAATAGCTGACTGCCTGGTATGCAATTGCGCAGATGCCCGCGACATAGATCCCGCGGTAGCGGTAAAAATAGGCTGCATAGATAATCGGGAAATAGAAAAGCTGAGGGGTAATAGTATGGATATTCCGGGCAAGGGCAAGCGAGCTGATAAAAATACTGGAAAGGGAAAGTGAGAAGATGACGCAGAATCGGACAAAATCGGTGTGTGAAATGGTGTAACGCGGCAGGGCGATATACCGATCCATGTATATACTTGTTCTTTGACGCTGTTTTTATATATACATTCTCCAAAATCCCCCAAAAAATCGTGGAAATCTCAATGTACAACCATGATAATGCTGATTTTTAAATCCGGTTTAAACTTGTCGTTTCCTGCCCCTGCTTCAGGTCTATCCGGTTGCTATAATATCCTAGGGATCAAAGGGTAAATTATGCGCCCCTATGTGGTGGTCAATGTTGCGATGAGTGCTGACGGCAAGCTCTCCACCCGCGAGCGACGGCAGGTGAAGATCTCGGGAACCGATGACTTTCTCCGCGTCGATCGTCTCAAGGCGTCAAGCGATGCGGTGATGGTCGGCATCGGGACGGTACTTGCGGATGACCCGTCGCTGATCGTGAAATCGGACGAGCTGAAACGGGAGCGACAGGCTCAAGGCAGGGACGAGCACCCTGCCCGTGTGATTGTTGACAGCAATGCACGTATTCCCCTCACTGCATCAGTACTTACCAAGGGAGCAGGAAAGCGGGTGATCGCAGTTACCTGCCGGGCGGATCCGGCAAAGATCAGCAAGCTAAAAAAAATGGCAACGGTTGTTGTTGCAGGCGAGAACGAAGTGGACATTACCACGCTGCTCGATGAGCTCGGCGCAATGGGCATGCAGAAGCTGATGGTGGAGGGAGGCGGGACGCTCATTGCCAGTCTTTTTTTTGCCGGTTTTGTTGATGAGATCTATACGTTTGTGGGAAACATCATTATCGGGGGGAAGGACGCACCGACCCCTGCCGATGGGTCGGGCTTTGTGAATGAGGCAGAGTTCCCCCGGCTTACGCTTGTCGAATTTACCCAACTGGACGATGGAATTTTGTTACACTGGAAGGTTGAATCAGGACCATAATGGTATTTGAAAATTCTCTTTTTAACTCTTTGATAAACAATGGTTGATGTGTTATAGATCGTTCAAATTTTCAATTATGGGATATCTGCAAAAAAAAGGAAAATGTTGATGATAAATGAATTATCCTCGTGTCTTGTAGGGCATCTGCTGATCGATGATTTTGTATATATTGCCGGATTTCATATAGGTGGTGACTTCAACCCGGTCGGTTCCCTGTGTTCCTTCCAGTTCAATGGTTTCTCCCATCATCGGCTTTAATAAACCACTGACTACAGAACCGTCCGGCCGTGTAACTCTGACGTCAATTTTGCTGACGAAGTTAATACCTTTTCCACCATCAAAATGCGCAATGATTGTGGTCGAGTAGGTGCCTGCTTTTTCCACCGAAACAGAAACTGCTTCGCCGACGGGGATTGTCTGGGTTGGGCCAGGTTGTGTCGATCCACCGGCATTAGTCGGGAGTGTCGTGGTGGAAATGACCATCGTCTGAATAGGTGTCGGAAGTACTGTCGGTGCGGGTGTTGCCTGTCCACCGCCCCCGGTGCAACCTGCCGAGAAAATGAGTACGGCAAGAACCATCATTATAGGGATTATCAGCCTGGATTTCATGCACAGAGATTCCGTTCCGGACTATATGAGAATTTTGTTCAGAAATGCCGGATATCCTCCGGGTGCCAAATACTCATCTCCCAAGAACGGCAGATTGAATGTACGCAGATCGCAGTTATCATACTTGCCGCTGTATTTCTGCTCATTGCGGTCCGGCAGGTGGGGAGGTTCAGGGTCAGGATCTGGCAGATCATGCTCGGTGGAGCGCTGGCTGTACTGGTGACCGGTCAGATCACGATTTTGAATGCACTGCGGGCAATTAACTTCGACGTGATGGTTTTTTTATTTGGAATGTTTATCGTTGGAGAAGGGCTGGTTGCCAGTGGGTATCTCGCGTGCATATCCCACCGGCTTTTCCACCATACATCATCAGTTGACCGGCTTGTCATTGTTATCATGCTCTGTATGGGCTTGCTCTCGGCTCTCCTGATGAATGACACACTCGCTATCATCGGCACACCACTCATGCTGGCTCTTTCGAAGAAATTCCATATATCCTCAAAACTCCTCCTGCTCTCTCTTGCCATAGCGATAACGACAGGGAGCGTACTGAGTCCCATTGGTAATCCTCAGAACCTGCTCATTGCTGTGAACAGTGGCATGAACTCCCCGTTTGTCACATTCGCATGGCACCTTGCTTTGCCGACCATCATTAACCTCCTCGTCGCATATATAACCCTCAGGATATTTTATAAAAGGGAATTCATACCTCTTCCACTGGATGACGTTCAGCAGGTCACCTGTGACAGCCGGTTCATGCATATCTGCCAGTGTTCACTTGGAATTATTATTGCACTGGTTGCCTCAAACATCATCCTTTCGCTCTCCGGTACCGGTTTTTTTGTCACGATACCTTTCATCGCATTTTGTGCTGCTGTGCCAATCCTGTTATTTTCTGAAAAGAGGGTCGAGGTAATACAAGGAATTGACTGGCACACCCTGGTCTTTTTTGCCGCAATGTTCGTACTGATGGGATGTGTCTGGCAGACCGGTTTCTTCCAGTCATTTGTTGACGAAAGTGTAGCCACCTCAGTCCCGATGATCCTTGCGACCAGTGTCGTGATCAGCCAGTTTATTTCCAATGTCCCCTTTGCTGCCCTTTTCCAGCCGATGATCCTGCAGGCAGGCGGGAATACAGCGCAACTGATGGCGCTCGCTGCCGGGAGCACGATTGCGGGAAACCTGACAATCCTTGGTGCGGCAAGCAACGTGATTATCATCCAGAACGCAGAAAAGCAGGGAGAGACACTCACGTTCTGGGAATTTGCACGGGTAGGGGTCCCTCTTACAATAATTCAGGTAGCTGTATACGGGGTATTTCTCACAGTTCTCTGAATGAAAACAGATCGGCATTCATCAGGTGTACTGGCGACTGGAACATTTGAACCCCCGATGTAAAGTATGTATACAGATCTATCACCGTCAGCATATACGATACCATATACCATGCGTTTGGAAAAACAGGAATATAATCTCATTCCGCATACTGATCTACCGGGAATGACCATGGTGGAATACAGGCTTGAAAACCCGAATAAAACCGATACGTACGATAAAAAGCGTGAAGACCTCAAGGGCAAGGTTCTCAGGTTAAAAGAACTGGTAGGATATCAGGAAGGGACTGTGGCAAGCCGGATGATCATATCCCGTAATGCAGGAAACATCACGCTCTTCTCCTTTGATGAGAATGAAGGACTCTCCGAGCATACCGCGCCCTTCGACGCGGTGGTCTCGATCCTCGATGGTGAGTGCGAGGTCTGGGTCGCAGGACAGACCTACCCGATGAAAGAGGGGGAGACTATCATCTTCCCCGCCAATGTGCCTCACGCACTCTCAGCGATAACCAAATTCAAGATGAGCCTTACCATGATCCGAGAGTGAAGCATGGCAGGGGATGATAAGGATGGGTACTACTGCTCTATCTGCGGCGGGATCCCACCAGACAAGATCAAGACTAAAAAGATTCTGATCGATGGCAAGGAGACCGGGATTGACCAGCTGGGCTGGATCCTTGACGAAGTGAAGAAACTGAAGCTTGCTGATGACAATGCTATAACAGAGGAACTACTGAAGCGGACGACGGCACTCAACTACGTGCCAACCAGGAAGAAGGAGGTGTACGGGGTGGCGCTGCTGGCGGAATACAGAAGATTTATTGAACAGACCTGAGAACCAGGATGAATTTTGTATCCGAACTCATCATGCTGAAATCTGGTGACGCTATTGGATACAGTTCCGTTAATGCTATTTTGAGCCGACACCAAATGACCCTTCAAGGATCAGATACCCGTGACAGGCAGGGAACACGGCCACCCATTGTCTGATATAACATCATCACTGGAGAGCGTGCAAAGAAGCTCTCTTCACCTGAAATCCGGGGCCTATACGGGCTCCGATTGCCCTGGTTTTCCACCCCGGATACTGTTTTCACTCATCCCGGACAATTCCAGTGGAAACGGTGTCCACGCCCTCGGAAAATATCGATTTAATCGTTCATTTTTTGAAAATACTCGTTTTAATCAGAATAAAACCCTGCAAAATAGCAACGTTTTAGGCCCGTTTCTTGTTTTACAGGACTCCTTATACCGTTTTAGAGCTAAAGTGGCGCCAAAGCCCGCTAATGCCCTTATTTTAATGGATGAAAGAATATGGGTTTTAATTGATTTTTTTGGCAAAAAACCTTTGATTTATAGGTTTTTTTATAGTCCGTTAATACATACACCCTTTTACCGAATCCTGATCCACAATGAACCTGCTTATCAGGATAAGACAAGAAAAAAAATTCTGTAAAAAATTTTTTGGAAATTTTAAAAAAAAAATAATCTTTATAACAAATATCCGACAGAAAAGCCGGGAATTATTTTTTGTAAAAAATTACGGCTCCATGTTTTTTCGTTAATATCCGGACGAGTCTCCTGCGGTCACCCTTTTTTTATTTGCGGCGCGAACCTTTCTGCGCAAGGGTAAAGGGTACGGGGAATAGTACTGGCAATGGAAGCTGGGAAATTTCCCTGCAAAAAAAGAAGAATTACCCCTCGCAGGTCATCCAATCCAGCCCTTCTTCACCCACTCCTCGAACTCAACGGTGCGGAAATCGCGGTTCCCCTCAACAATCTTTTGAAATACTCACGGTTATCGTTGAGTATCTCCTCCTGTGCGGGATCTGAATGCCCGTCCCGGATCGCGTCGGCAAGCTTCCTTCCCAGCGCCCGTGCGTCAGGTTCTGCTGCATCGATCGTACCTGAATCCCCTTTTGTCGCCATGCCAATACCGCCTACCGAGATGACGCCAAGGTAGTTAAGCACGTGGTTCAGGTACGCGACCACCTCGGCACCGCCGGATTCGTGGGTTGTCGCAACAGCACACCCGTATTTCCCGGCCAGCACCTGGTAGTGGATTGCATCAGCCAACCGGTCAAAGAAGACCTTCATCTGGCCGGTGACATTGTCGATATATACCGGTGAACCGAATACGATGCCATCTGCATCTCTCATCCTTCTGATAATTCCGGCAACGTCGTCATCAAAAATGCAGGTGCCGGTCAGCGTGCAGCCTTCGCATGCAGTGCAGGGTGCGATCCGGCATTCGATGAGATCGATTATTTCTGTTTCAGCACCGGCATTCCGGGCTCCGTCAAGCACGAAGCCGGCAAGCTTGCGGGTTTGGCTCCGGATAGCCCGGGGGCTGCCGTACAGGGCAATGATCTTCATTGCGGCGTAAACCTCTACTATATGTTTATCGGTCATCCTGTTTATTCCTGTAGTAAAATCAAAAAGACTGCAGCCGGAACCGGCATACCGGTTGATCAAAACCACAGGATAACCGGATTCATATGATCCTTCACAACCCTTTTGTACGATAAGCAGGATATTGTGGAACCGGAGATCAGCTGATTGGAGGAGCCCATGGCAGAGCCGGAAAAGAAAAAAGCCGAACTAAAAATCTCGGGTATGCACTGTGCCACCTGCGCGATCAATATCGAGGAATCATTATCAAAACTCAATGATGTATCAAAGGCACAGGTGAACTTCGGCACCGACACTGCCCATATTGAATTCGATCCGGCAAAAGTGACACTTGGGGAGCTGGAAAAAGCGGTGAAGGATGCCGGGTATGAAGTGATAAACCGAGAGGCGACAATCAAAATCGGAGGGATGGTCTGTGCCACGTGCGTCCAGACAATTGAGGCAGCGTTGCGTGTACTCCCGGGTGTTGTATCTGCTACGGTGAGCCTTGGCACCGAAAAAGCTTATATTACGTATAACCCGTCGGTATCTGATATCAGCGAAATGAAGAAGGCGATCGAGGACGCAGGCTACCAGTATCTCGGGCTCGCAGGTGAATTGAGCGAGGAAGCGGAAAAGAAAGCCAGAGAAAAAGACCTGCATGATAAGTTCCTCCGTTTTATGATCGGGTTTTCGGTAAGCATCCCTCTCATGTTCATGATGTACATTCCATTACCAATTCCGATGCACCTGCTTCCCTATGTGATGCTTGTTATCTCCACACCGGTCTTTGTGTACGTATCATATCCGATCTTCCGTGCTGCCCGCATGGCACTGCGGAACCGCACGCTTAACATGGATGTCATGTACGCAATGGGGATCGGGGTTTCGTTTGCTGCGAGCGTATTGGGTACATTTTCGATTGTGCTTACCCATGAGTTCATGTTCTACGATACCGCAATCATGCTCGCTTCATTCCTCATGCTCGGGCGGTATCTCGAAGCACGGGCAAAGGGGAGGACATCGGACGCGATCAAGACCCTCATTGGGTTGCGGGCAAAGACGGCGATTGTGATCCGTCAGGGAAGTGAAGTTGAAGTACCGGTTGAGGATGTTGTGGCCGGGGACATCGTGATCGTGAAACCAGGAGGTAAAGTCCCTGTGGATGGCGAAGTGGTCGCTGGTGAAAGTTATGTGAACGAGGCGATGATCACCGGCGAACCGATCCCCCCTCTCAAGATAAAGGGAAGCCGGGTTGTCGGAGGTACAATCAACCAGATGGGCGTGTTGTCGGTAAAAGCGACGAAGGTGGGCAAGGAGACGGTTCTTGCCCAGATCATCCAGCTTGTGGAGGATGCGCAGGGCTCAAAACCTCCTGTGCAGCGGATCGCTGATGTTGCGGTTACCTACTTCATCCCCGCAGTGCTCGCTATCGCCGCAATCGCATTTGTAGTCTGGCTTTTTGTGTTCCCGGTACCGCCCGATCCGCTTCTTTTTGCATTGACTGCTCTTATTTCCGTCCTCGTAGTTGCCTGTCCCTGTGCACTCGGGCTGGCAACGCCGACTGCGGTAACAGTTGGGGTCGGGCGCGGGGCTGAACTTGGCATCCTGATCAGGAATGGCGAAGCGCTCGAAGTTGCCGAGAAGGTCACGACTGTCATCTTTGACAAGACCGGTACGCTCACGAAGGGCAAACCGGAGGTGACCGATCTCGTACCAATCGGTGTATCGGAAGAGACGCTCCTTGCATTTGCCGCTGCATTAGAGAAGAACTCACAGCACCCGCTTGCTCAGGCTGTCGTGCACAAAGCAGAGAATCGCGGTGTGAAGATTGAACCGGTAGAACACTTCGATACCTTCAGCGGGAAGGGCGTTTTTGCCCGCGTCCTGGGCGAAGAAGTGCTTGCAGGCAACCGTAGTCTCCTGCAGGAAAAAGGGGTGCAGATCCCTTCCGAAATCGAATCACGGATAACCTCGCTTGAACAGGAAGGCAAGACCGCCATCCTTGTTGCTGCCGGTGGGCAGATTGCGGGTGTCATCGCGATTGCTGACACGTTAAAAGGGACAACTAAAGATGCAGTCCATGATCTTAAATCGATGGGGCTTACCGTTATTATGATCACCGGTGATAACAGGCGCACTGCGAATGCAATCGCACAGCAAATCGGGATTGATCTGGTAGTTGCCGAGGTGCTCCCGCAGGACAAGGCAACAGAGGTCAGGGCACTTCAGGGAAAAGGCGAGATCGTAGCGTTCGTGGGCGACGGGATTAATGATGCCCCCGCTCTCGCTCAGGCTGACGTAGGTATCGCGATCGGGAGTGGCACTGATGTCGCCATCGAGAGCGGTGATATCGTGCTGATCAAGGATGACCTGCTCGATGCAGTTGCATCCATTCAGCTATCAAAGAAGGTAATGGGCAGGATCAGGGGCAATATCTTCTGGGCATTTGCTTACAACTCGGCACTGATCCCGGTGGGAGCAGGTGTGCTCTATCCATTCTTCGGGATTACATTCAGGCCAGAGCTTGCCGCCTTGGCGATGGCATTGAGTTCTGTTACCGTTGTCAGTCTCTCGCTCCTCTTGAAAAAGTATATACCAGAGGCAAAGAAAGGAAAATAATTGAGGTGCGATATGGCAATTGACCCGATCTGTAAGATGACCGTGGACGAAAAGACCGCAAAATTCACAAGCGATTATAAGGGCAGGAAATATTACTTCTGTGCGCCGGGCTGCAAGAAGAAATTTGATTCTGATCCCGAAAAGTTTGTCTAAGCAGCAGATACCCTCAAGATCATTCTTTTCAGATTTTTGGATTTTCTAAGCACTTGACCAGGCACGGTAGAAGGGTAAGGGAATACTGTTCTGGAAATGATTGAAGGGTGATTTTTTCACCTTCAAATTGGAAATACACTAAAATCCGGTATTTTTCTGCTCTGTTCGAAACCATTAAGAGAGAACAAAATAACATCTCGTTAGTTTTTGGAGGAAAACATGTTAAGCAAGGCTGTTGAAGAAGCACTCAACAAGCAGATCAACCGTGAGTTGTATTCTGCGTATCTCTACCTCGCAATGTCTGCGTATTTTGAAACTGCCTCCATGAAGGGATTTGCCAAGTGGATGCGCATTCAGGCAAAGGAAGAGCAGGCTCATGCCATCAAATTCTATGACTACGTGATCGCCCGTGGTGGTAAAGTGAACCTGATCGCCATCGAAGCGCCCAAAGCAAAATGGACCTCAGCCGGGAAGGTCTTTGAAGAGGTCTATGCCCACGAGCAGAAGGTGACGGGAATGATCAATACGCTCGTCGAGCTCGCGATGAAAGAGAGGGACCATGCGACATTCGAGATGCTCCAGTGGTTTGTGAAAGAGCAGGTGGAAGAAGAGGAGCATGCAAGCGAAATTCTCGGAAAAATCAAGTCCATTGGCGATATTCCCGGGCACCTTTTCTGTCTTGACAACGACCTTGGGAAACGGGCATAACCCCCGGATCTTTTTTTATCATGGGTCGAAGGTAATGTACCACTACGGGTAATCCCATGCTCTCTGTCCTTGTCATTGACGATGAACCTGAAATCCTCAACCTCGTCCGGCACTTTCTGGAACGCTTCGGTGACATGCAGGTTGAAACATCCCATTCAACAAAAGAAGCTCTGGGTATTGTTACCAGGAAAGAGTACGATGCAATCGTCCTCGATTGCTTTATGCCCGAACTCACCGGTATTGATTTTTTAAAAATCCTCCGTGCAAAGGGTGATACAACACCAATCATCATATTCACCGGTGTTGGGCGCGAGAATTCGGTGATTGAAGCGATCAACAATGGAGCGGACTTTTTTTTAAAAAAAGGGGATGATCCGAAAACGCAGTTCCGTGAGCTTGCTCATATGATCCAGCAGGCTATAGACCGAAGGTCAGTCGGCAGATCGGTGGGCACATCGCAGCGGGTCATATCCGATGTGATTAGTTTTTCCCCGGAGCCAATTTTTGCGATCGACCGAGAGGGTACGGTGGTCGCTTGGAACGGTCCAATGGAGGAATTAAGTGGGGTTGCCTCCGAAGTGATGGTTGGCAAGGGGGGTTATGAATACGCGATGCCGTTCCTTGGAACGAAGGTGCCGATGCTCATCGACCTTGTCCTTGTGCCGGATACAGAACTTGCTGCACATAATTACACCCTCATCAGCCGGGAAAAGGGAGCGGTCACTGCCTGGATAAAAGCAACGAAGCCGGATGGGAGAGAACTTATGTTCTGGATGAGGGCAAAACCGCTCTATGACGGCAAAGGAGGATTTATCGGGGCGGTGGGCTCGGTGCGCGACATCACGGATCTGGCAGGGGCGACCCTTAAGGGGGTCCCATATCAACCCGCCGGAGTCCCCGCTCCCAAACCCGCTATTGAGGAAAAGATGCCCATGCAGGGGGGGATCTTTGATCGGATCACGGGAAAAGCAAAGTCTGCCTATAAGCAAGGTGTCCGGCTCTATTACCGTGAAGGTAAGTATGAAGAGGGGATCCAGTTCTTTGACCGTGCAATCGAGATCGATCCAAGTCTGGCTTATGTCTGGAATGACCGGGGTCTCTGTTTTAAGGAAATGGGCAAATTAGAAGAAGCGCAGAAGAGCTTCGAGCGCGCTGTCGAACTCGTACCCCGTGATGAGGAGTATGTGTACGATTATGGTGAGGTTCTCGAATTAATCGGAATCATGCGCCGCGACAATAAGACCCTTGAAAATGCTATCCGGAATTTTGCACTAGTGACGGAAATCAACCAAAACAATGCAAATGCCTGGAACCATCTTGGTATCTGTATCAAGGAAATAGGAAAAGACGAGGAATCCCGGCAGGCATTTGAGCGGGCACACGCAATCATCAGGGCAAAGAAGGACCGAATGTTTCAACGCAGACGTGAAACTATCCACTGATGGTACCAAAACAGCAATGCAGGTTGTTTTTGACTGTCATATTGAATAATCAATTTTGTTGGGGTCAACAATAAAATAATACAATAACGCAATATTTACCACTGATAAAAGAAACCGGGATTCCCGCGGTTACATAACAATAACATCCCGCGCTCCTGTAAGGAACCAGTTGCATGCTCTCCGTTCTTGTTGTTGATAATGAACCTGCCCTCCTTGAAGTGATGCGAGAATATTTTTCACGAATCGGTAAAATTCAGACCCGCACTGCCCGCACTGCCCATGAGGGGCTCAGTATTCTTTCTGCGAATAAATTTGATGCGATTATCCTCGATTATGACCTCCCGGAGATTGACGGGATTGCATTTCTTAAGAGTCTCCGCTCCAAAGGAGATACAACCCCAGTGATCATCTTTACCGGAGTCGGTGGGGAGAACGCAGCAATCGAAGCTCTCAACAATGGTGCTGACTTCTTTATTAAAAAGGGGGAGCGTCCCGATCAAGAGATGCACACGATTGTGGATCGGATTTACCAGGTGGTGGATGGACGTATCGCCTGGCGTTCTATTGGGACTTCGCAGACGATCCTCATCAATACGCTCAATTTTTCTTCAGACCCAAGCTTTGCGATTGACCGGGAAGGTAAGGTAATTGCCTGGAACGAAGCGATGGAACAGCTTACAAGCATTCCGGCATCATCTATGTTAAAAAAAGGAAGCTTTGCCTATGCCGAGCCATTCTTTGGTAAAAAGCAGAGGATGCTGATTGATCTGGTCTTTGAGAAGGACGATGATATTCAGAAGAACAAATATTTACTTATCAGCAGGGAGAAGAACGGGCTGGTCATCGGTGTTACCAAAGGCAGGAAGGCAGATGGCAGGCCATGGACGCTCTGGATGAAGGCAATGCCATTTTATGACAGCCGGGGTAATTTTATCGCATCTGTTACGTCGGTAAAGGATATCACAGCAACGGTAAAGGATGTACCTCTTCCCGATGAAAAGTCTGAGGTTGTGGCGCCAGCTCAGGACGTTCCGGTTGAGAGTACTCACGGAAAAGGAAGTGCAGGAATACTTGACCGGATCCTTGGCAGGGCAACTTCCTACTATAAAGAGGGGGTTTTGTTGTACTGGCGCGGGGGGAAATGCCGCGAGGCAATTGCGGCATTCGACAAAGCGCTGGAGATTGACAGCAATCTCTCTTATGTCTGGAACGACCGTGGTATCTGTTACCGAGAGCTGGGTGAATTTGAAGAAGGTCTCAAATCCTTTCTTCGGGCAGTAGAACTTGCACCTGACGATGTGGAAGTACTTTATGATCTGGGTGAGACTCTGGAAAAAATTGGGATCCTCCAGAAGGATACCAAGTATCTCGATGCTGCACTCCAGACTTTTCACATGGTTGCAGAAAAATCTGCTAACAACGCAAGTGTATGGAACCACATCGGGGTATGCATGAATGAGATGGGCAGAGCAGAAGAATCAATGGTTTATTTTAATCGTGCGCGGGATGTCAGAATCTGGAAGAAGGACCGGCAGATCTCACGGAAGCGGGATGAATATCTAAAATAATTTTGTCCGGTTCTCAAATACCCTCTCATTATCGTATTATTTACAGGATCCCACTCATTTATACCAGCGAGGGGATAGATATCAAGAGTGATAACGATCGCATCAGGGGTTGTTCTGATGAGCAGTCCAGTTTATTTCGCCAGTCTGCGGGCACGGGACGAGAAAACGAGCACTGTAGCCAAGGTTAAAAAGCTCTTTGATCATGCGGGTTTTGGCGCAATAATCGCCAAACGGGATCGCACCGCGATCAAACTGCACTTCGGGGAGCTTGGCAACGACTCTTACATCAACCCTGTCTTTGTCCGGCAGGTTGTCGAAAAGGTAAAGGGGTGTGGGGCGCTGCCTTTCCTCACCGACACAAATACGCTGTATCAAGGGAGCAGGTCGAATGCAGTTGACCATATTACGACAGCGATTCTCCATGGATTTGATTATGCGGTAGTCGGGGCGCCAATCATCATTGCGGACGGACTGTGTGGAAAAAATCTTGCTAACGTCACAATAAAAAAGAAACACTTCAAACGCGTGACGATTGCAGGTGACATTGTCTCCGCAGACAGCATGATCGTCATGACACATTTCAAAGCACATATCGTCTCCGGTTTTGGCGGTGCGATCAAAAATCTCGCCATGGGGTGTGCACCTCCGGAAGGGAAAAAGGACCAGCACCAGGCTCATCCATATACCATTGGAGAGCGATGTATCGGATGTGGGAAGTGTGCAGCGGTCTGCCCAAAGTCTGCAATAAAAATTGTAAAAAAGAAATCCGCCATCAACCGCTCTGTTTGTATCGGCTGTTTTGAATGCATGACCGTGTGCGATGAGCGTGCAATAGATATTGACTGGGTAACTGAGATCCCGAAATTTATCGAACGACTTGTAGAATATGCTTCCGGGGCCGTCAAGGGAAAGGAGAAGAGGGTTGGTTATTTCAATTTTCTCACCCGGATTACGCCTGACTGTGACTGTGTGCCCTGGAGCGACGCTCCGATTGTGCCGGATATCGGCATCCTTGCATCGACGGATCCGGTAGCAATCGATTCTGCATCGTTTGACCTTGTCAATGACCAGTCCGGTTTTTCAGATTCGCTCCTTCATATGCATTATAAAAAAGGGCAGGACAAATTCAGCGGGACATGGGAGGAGACTGACGGCTACCAGCAGATCCGTTATGCTGAAGAACTCGGAATGGGTAATAGCCGTTATGAGCTGATCACAATCTGAATATATGGATAAAAAATTGGATAAAATAGTACATTTTTTTAAAAATTTCAGGAATTTTTTCCAATTTTTTATTTGTTCGATCAAAAAAAGCGAAATGTTTAAGATATGGTGGAAAGCAAGCGCTTATTAACGAACATAAATTAAAACTATTCCGTTTGAGCTTTGTGTCGCTCAGACTAATGTTCAATTACTTGAACGAGTCTAAAAATCTTATTGGAGTTGATTATGAATCTTCGACAGCCTAATGCTAATGAGGCAACAGGAACGGTGAACCGGTCGAGGGACGTTGTTCCGATGTCCGGTATCTGTACCCGTTGCATTGACGGATGCAAAGGCAGCTGCGAGATATGGCTCTCATCGTTCAGGGGCAGGGAGGTACTATATCCCGGTCCGTTCGGTGAGATCACCGCAGGTGCTGACAAGAACTACCCGATTGACTACTCGCACCTGAACATTCAGGGGTACGCAGTGGGGGCAAAGGGGCTTCCCGAAGGCACCGATATCGGCCCGGACACAGCGGTCTTCTCAACCGTGAACACCGAGACCGAATACGGGTGGAGCAAGAAGGTGAAGATGCGTGTGCCGATCTTTACGGGTGCACTGGGTTCAACCGATATTGCCCGGATCAATTGGGAACATTTTGCGATCGGAGCAGCGATCTCGGGAATCACCTGTGTATGCGGTGAGAATGTCTGTGGTGTAGACCCGCAACTCGAGCGCGACAGCAAAGGTAAAGTGAAAAAGTCACCGGAAATGGATCGCCGCATTGACGTTTTCAAAAAATTCCATGAGGGCTATGGAGAAATTCTTGTTCAGATGAATGTAGAGGACACCCGGCTTGGAACCGCGGAATATGTCGCATCCAAACACAATCTGGATACAATCGAGCTGAAGTGGGGACAGGGTGCAAAATGTATTGGTGGAGAGATCAAGGTACGTTCGCTGGAACGTGCAATTGAGCTCAAGAAGCGCGGCTATATTGTCCTTCCCGATCCAACGGTAAAAGAGAACCAGGCCGCATTCAAAGCAGGTGCAATCAAAGAGTTTGAGCGGCACTCCCGGCTCGGTTTTGTCACAAAGGAAGGATTTTTAGAGGAGATCGACCGGCTCCGTAATGTCGGCTTCAAGCGGATTACCCTGAAAACCGGTGCGTACTCCATGGTCGAGCTCGCAATGGCAATACGCTACAGTTCGGAAGCAAAAATTGATCTTCTCACTATTGACGGGGCACCTGGCGGTACCGGCATGAGCCCATGGCCGATGATGAACGAATGGGGCATTCCGACATTCTACCTGCAGGCGCTTGCGTACGACTTTGCTGAGAAACTTGCCAAAAAAGGTATGCGTATACCTGACCTTGCGATGGCAGGCGGGTTCTCCGACGAACCCGGTGTCTTCAAGGCACTCTCAATGGGCAGCCCGTACTTCAAAGCGGTCTGTATGGGCAGGGGGCTCATGATTCCCGGCATGGTGGGCAAGAACATCGAGAAGTGGATCAAGGATGGTGACCTTCCCAAGACTGTGTCAAAGTATGGCAACAACATTGAGGAGATCTTTGTCTGCTATGAGGAGCTGAAAGAAAAGTACGGCTCCCGGATAAAGGAGATCCCGATGGGCGCGGTCGGTATCTACACCTATACGCAGAAGTTCAGGACCGGGCTCCAGCAGATCATGGCAGGCAACAGAAATTTCAGGCTTTCAACCATAACCCGCGATGACCTTATGGCACTGACGGAAGATGCAGCAGCAGTATCCGGTATCGAGTACGTCATGGCAGCACGCTATGACGAAGCAATGGGTGCATTGCTCGATTGACCTAAAAATTGGATAATTTTTCCACCGGGACATAGTTCCGGTTATTTATTTTCTCTGCAAATTCAAATTGAATTTTTCTCTTGTAAAAGGGCCATGAGGTTTTTCTTCATGGTTTGGGTTCCAGTGCTGTTGAGGAACGGTATTTTCTCAATCTGTACGATGGTTCAGAAAGGGAAAAACGATTATTTCGATTTCTGCTCCTTTTTAGTAAATGCGTCGAGGATGGAAAGGGTGATCCGTGTACCGAGTGTTGGCTGGAGTGATTCAAGCCAGAGAAAGAATCCGACCTTAGCCGGAGTTGGGCGTTCGTACTTGAAGTGCCCGTCTTTTACCTGCACCATCTTAAGATATTCTTTTTTCTGACGGGAACGCAGATAGATAATCAGGTCGTATCCAGGAAGATCGGTAGCAATGATCGCCTTTGAATAGAATCTTGAGAAATCGGAAAATTCGATCCGGTTCCCCTTCACCGACAATCCATAGGATTCAGACACTGCCTTGATGGCTTGCGGGAAAAGAGCCCCATATAATATTTTCTTTACGAGCTCATCAGTGCTGGATGCGGATTGCTGTTTTTGCTCAGGACCTTTATAGGTAATGCGTGAAAAAACCTGACTTTTTACGTTTTCATGGAATCTATGATAATCGAACGGTTTTTTGAACTTTAAATCTGTGGCGAGCACCAGTTTCGGGTGGTTTCCAGGTTTTGTGTACAGAATTCGGGGACGGTAATGCTTAACGAGTTTCTTGATCTGTTCGCAGGAGCTGGTGAAGATAATTGAATTTTCTTTTGCCTTTGCAAGCCGGCGTACAACAGAATAACCGGATATGTCAAAAGATGAAATGAGGAGAAATGGTACAATTTTCTGGTTGTAGAGATAGCCCAGAAGGGTCTTCTTGAACTGGATCTCCTGTTCAAATTCCTTGAGATCTGATGGTGATGTGACAACTTCGGCAAATGCAACTTCATTGTCGCTGGTAACAAGCAGGAGGTCAAACTCAGCCAGATCCTGTCCATTGCCCCTGATAACGATGTCCCCGTTCTTTGAATAGAAAATTCCATTTTGCCCAAGCTGGGCAAGCTTCTGTTGTTTTGGAGCATCTGCCCCTTTACGCGCAAGGAATTTTATCCTGTCTGATTTCTGTGAGATTTCCAGGAACATCTCATAAATTATTGCTTCAAACCAACGTCCCTCAGCGGTTCGCATCGGTTCGATATCCGGAGAGAACAATTTCTTTCGTTCAAGCCGGTTCATATGTCGGGTGGCGTTGATTGCGATTGCAGCTGTCGGTTTGAAATTCTTAAAATTGCTGTTGAGCCACGGAATCATAACTAATAGGAAATGTCTGTCTGCAAAGTAGATAACAATCTGCTTTTTGTAATAGAATTAGATTTTAAATTTTATTTACTCAAAATATTTAAATAGTGAGGAAGTACATTTCCTTCGTACCTGAGCCATGCCAACATCACGCATGGGTCGGGTAGGGAAAAGAAGAGAAAGGGGGATTGAGAAATGCCGAAAGTAAAAAAAATTTCCGGTGTGGACCCGTTACCGCGGTACATAATGCCGGATGAATCGGAACCTGAATACGAGCTCATCTTAGAACAGTTGCAGAACTATCGCAAATGTCTGATTGGGTCATCGTATTATTATATCAGAGCAGGGGATGAACGGTGCTGCCTGTGCAGGATTGTGCATGGTGCCGGCAAGGTGTTCTTCCATGAAATGGTGGACCACCGGCAACACGGAATCTCCGATGA